>NZ_MBLN01000065.1:0-217136 GCF_001854645.1 Pseudofrankia sp. EUN1h
TCGACACCGACAAGGCCGTCGACGAACTCACCCGCATCTGGCTCAACGCCCTCGGCATCAGACTCCCCGCCGCGCCCGCGCCCGCGTCATAGCCGGCCGGCGGACCTCAGACGTCGCCACCAGCCAGCTACGGAATGGCGCCCGCGTCCTTCAGGGCGATGATCCGCGACCAGTCGAGGCCAAGGCCGAGGAGCACCTCCTCCGTGTGCTCGCCGATCTCCGGCGCGCGCGGGGCGTCGCCGGGCTGGAACGAGGAGAAGTCGACCGGGGTCGCGACGGTGACGACCCGGCGTTCGCCGGTCGGCGTCGCGGCGTCGTTCTCGCCGGTCGCCTCACCGTCCTCGACGGCGACGGGCCGGAAGACGCCGGCCGCGTGGGCGAACGGGTCGGCGAGCACCTCGTCGAAGGAGTGCACCGGATCCCACCAGACGTCATGGCGCGCGAAGACCTCCGCCCAGTGGTCGAGCGGTTGGCGCGCGAACGCCTCGTCGAGCAGCGCGAGCACCTCACCCCGGTTCCTGCCCAGGTCCGCCATGGTGGCGTACCGCGGGTCCTCGGCCAGCTCGGGGCGGTCGATCGCCCGGGCGATGCCCGGCCAGTGCCGGGCGCCCTGCAGCCCGAGCAGCCAGAACCAGTGGCCGTCGCCGGCCTGGTAGACGGCGAGAATCGGGTTGTACATCATCCGGCTCAGCCCTGGAGTCGCGAGCTGGCCCCGCGCGTGGCTCGCCAGGTCACAACCGATCGTGTAGGCACCGGTCCGCAGCAGCGACGTGGTCACGAACTGCCCGCGGCCATGCGTCCGCTGTTCGACCAAAGCGGCGCACACCCCCGCCGCGAGCGCCATCGCGGTCGGATGGTCGCCCATGCCCGGCCGAGAGACCGGTGGCGGCGTCCCCTCCTGCGTGAGCGCGAACGCGATCCCGGCGCGCGACCAGTAGGCGCCCATGTCGTACCCGGGCTTGTCCGCGCCCTCCCCGGTCACGCCGTATCCGGTCGCGGCGGCGTAGATGAGCCGGGGAAACCGCGCCGACAGGGTCTCGTAGTCCAGACCAAGCCGGGCGAGCGCGGCCAGCCGCAGGTTAGTGACCAGCACGTCCGCGCCCGCCAGCAGTCGTAACAGCACCTCGCGCGCGGCCTCGTTCTTCAGGTCGAGGCAGACGCTGCGCTTCCCCCGGTTGTCCAGCTCGAACAACGCGGTGATGATGTTCCCGCGGTGCGGGTCGCCCTCCGGCGGTTCCACCTTGACGACCTCGGCGCCCCAGTCGAGCAGAATCCCGGCGCAGGCCGGCCCGGCCACCACGACCCCCAGCTCGACCACCTTCACCCCGTCCAGCGGCCCACTCATGCCGGAGCTCCCTTCCTCGGCCGGCGCCATCCGCCGAACGAGGACACGCTGGCGGTCAGAGGCCAGACTGTAACCGGGTTCTCGTTTCCGGTCAGCCGGCGCTCTCGCGCCGCTGCTCGACGTAGAACTTCGCGGCTTCCCGGACGGCGTCCGGCGTCGGGGACGGATGCCAGTCGAGCTCCCTGGTGGCCTTGCCGTGGTCGAGTGGCGGCATGAAATGCATGAGCCGGACGCTGACGGTGGTCATCGGGATGTCACGGCGCAGCACGCGCCCGGCCACGTCGCCGACGCGGCCGACCACCTTCATCGCGGGCAGCGGGATGCCGAAGCGCGGGGGCTTCGCGTCCACCGCCGCGGCCGCGGTCGTCAGCAGTTCCTTCCAGGACATGTAGCGCTCGCTGATGATGTAGCGCTCGCCGACGCGTCCCTTCTCCGCCGCGAGCAGGAACGCGCGGGCGGCGTCCTTGATGCCGACGACCTCCATCGCGGCGTCGCCGAAGTGGACCGGCATCTTGCCGTGCGCGGCCTCGGACACCATCTGGCCGTGCGGCGAGCCGAAGTCGGGCGCGCCGTAGGTCGTCGACACGCACATGACGATGGCGGGGAGTCCCCGCTCGCGGTGGTAGCTCAGGACGAGGTCCTCGGCGGCGACGCGGGCCTGGATGTACGGGCCGCCCAGGTGCTGCCAGGTGTGCGGATCGTCCTCGTCGGCCGGACCGCCGTCCGTCGACAGGCCGATCGTGCCCACCGTGCTGCAGAAGACGAAGCGCCGCACCTTCGCCTCGACCGCGGCGTCCAGCGCGTGCCGCAGGCCGTCGACGTTCGTCGCGAACAGCGGTGCGGGGTCGCGTAGCCAGGCCCGGGTGTCGACGACGCAGTAGTGCACGGTGTCCACGCCGGTCATCGCCGCGCGCATCGCGTCGTCGTCGGTCAGGTCGCCGTAGTGCCGTTCCACGGGCAGGTCCTCGAAGGCCTGCGTCGAGCTGGTCCGACGAATCCACACCCGAACGTCGTCGCCGCGCTCCACCAGCTGCCGCGTGACGTGTGAACCGAGGAAGCCGCTAGCTCCCATGACCAGCTGTGTGTCGACCACGACCTGACCGTCTCCTCAATCGGCTCGCGTCCGACCGTTTCGTCGGCTCGTTCGGACTGCCTCGTCGCGGTGGTGGCACGGGGGCAGCGGCGCTCCGGGGGGAGTCGGCCACTCCCGAGCGTCGTCGGGACGAACAGGCGCGAAGCATACGTATCACGGATCAATTTCCGCGCGGATCGGCGGGCGGGCGGCCCGCCCCGGGGCGGCCCGCCCCGGGGCGCGGCCGCGAGGACGATCGGCGAGCCACGCCTGAGTATTCGCGCCCAGGCGGGTCGGGCGTTCCTGCTCAGGCCCGGGCCGGCTTCAGACCGCCACCATCGGCGTCATGGACAGTCCCCGCCCGGACCAGCCACCCTGGGCCGAGTCCGTCGCCGCCCTGCGGATCCTGCTCGCGGTCGTCTGGCTCGTGGTGCCGGCGGTGGCCACGTGGGACGCGCTGATGTACAGCGTCGCGTTCTTYGGGGAGTCAGTGGATCGCCAGGACATACTGAAGGCCGCCCGCTACCTTGGCATCGGCGCGGCCGTTGCCTTCGGCGTTCCCCCGGCCGGGCTCTTCCTCGCTACCTGGGCCGACAACCGGCCGGCCATCCGCCGCTGGAAGGTCGGCTGTGCCCTGGGCACGCTGGTCGGCGCGCTGCTGTTCGCCGGATGCGTCTCATTCCTTCGGGACACGCGGGATCCGGCGCCCCGCCACAGCCCGACCGGCACCTACTGCGCGGAGTACAGCGGCCCACCGAACACTTGCCCCGGCGGCTGACCACCCGGCCCGGTCACGGCGCCGTCCCTCGGCGCGCGCGGCGCGGGGGCACCAGTCAGCGGCAGCAGGCTGGTGCGCTCGGCGCGCCGTGGGGATGAGACCCCGTCAGGAGCCGCCCGCCACCGAGCGCTGGACGACCTCGAACTCCAGCAGGGACGAGCCGGACGCCACCGGGCGGGCGCGCTCCCCCGAGTGCGCCTCCATGGCCGGCCCGGTGAGCCACGCCTGGAACGACTCCTCGCTGTCCCAGTGCGTCACGACGAAGTACCGGTTGTCGCCCTTCACCGGCCGCAGCAGCTCGAACGACACGAAGCCTGGCTGCCCGTCCACCGCGTGCAGCCGGTTCGCGAACCGCTTCTCCAGCTCGGGGCCCGCGCCCTCGGGAACCTCGATCGCATTGATCTTCACGACAGTCACGCCGCCCAGCCTACGGCCAACCCGGGAGCCGCTGTAGGCCCACCGCGCGCTGCCCGGCGAGGGCCGCGTCCGGCAGCGGCGAACGACGGTGCCCGGCGTCCGGCGCACTCGCCGGACACCGGACACCGCGTTCCGCCGGATCGGCGCCCGCCTCAGAGCCTGATGACCGCGAAGGTCTCCCGGTGCGGGCCGGCGAGGATCGCGAACCGGCCGATGGGGATGTCGGCCGGTTCCAGGATGACCGACCCGCCGAGCTCCACCGTCTTCGCGGCGATCGCATCGGTGTCGCTGACCGCGAAGTAGGTCAACCAGAATGACGGCACCTCGGCGGGCACCATCGCGGGCATGGGCATCATCCCACCGATGATGGCGCCGCCGAGCTTCCACTCGTAGTACTCCATCGGGCCGCCCTGGGCCCCCGAATCGTCCGTGGCCCAGCCGAACACGGCCGGGTAGAAGGCCTTGGCCGCGGCCACGTCGCGGGTGTCCAGCTCGTTCCAGCAGAATGCGCCGGGCTCGTTCGCCAGCTCGGCTCCCTTGTGCATCCCCGGCTGCCACACGGAGATGGCGGCACCGCCGGAGTCGAGGAACACCGCCATCCGGCCCGCGTCCAGGACGTCCATCGGCGCGACGACGACCTGGCCACCGGCGCCGACCACGGCCTCGGCCGTCTTGTCCGCGTCGTCGACCCGGACATAGGTGCTCCAGGCGGCCGGCTGTCCCTCGACGAACAGCGGGCCCAGGCCCGCGACCTGCTTGCCGCGCAAGGTGAACAACGTATAACCGCCCGCCGCCGGATCCGGCGAGACGTTCGCCTCCCAGCCGAACAGGCCGCCGTAGAAGGCCCTGGACGCCGCCGGATCCGGGCTACCAAGATCCACCCAACAAGGAGTTCCCGGTTCGTAGGATGTGAACTCGGCCATTGCGACCACCTCTCGCTCATTTGGCGGACACTCCTGTGTGTCCTGCGGTGGACCGTAGCGGGCAGGTAGGACAGTTTCCCGCCCGGTGGAGTCCCATCGGCGAACCGCGGCTTCATTGGCGCGCAGCGACCGCCAATGCCGGCGCAATCAGGTGACGATGTGGCGAATGTTCGCGTACCTGCGCACGGCCACCGCGTCGCCTGACCGCCGAGTGCCGGCCCGCCGCTTTAGGTCAGGATCCGGCCGGAATCACTTCTACGGTCGGGGCATGACGACCTCGCCAACCATCCAACCGTTTCGTATCGACATTCCGCGGCGCGACCTTGACGACCTGGCCGCGCGCCTGTCCATCGCCCGCTGGCCGGCCGAGGTGACCGGTGCCGGCACCGACTACGGCATGCCCATCGGGGTGGTGCGCAGACTGGCCGAGCGTTGGAGCAGCGGTTACGACTGGCGGGCGCACGAGGCCCGGCTCAACGAGGTCCCGCAGTTCACGACGACCATCGACGGGCAGAACATCCACTTCCTGCACGTGCGGTCCGCCGAGCCGGGCGCCCTGCCTCTGCTGCTCCTGCACGGCTGGCCAGGCTCGGTGGTGGAGTTCCTCGAGATGATCGGGCCGCTGACCGACCCGCGGGCACACGGCGCCAGTCCCTCGCGGGCGTTCCACGTGGTGGTGCCCTCGCTGCCTGGCTATGGCTTCTCCAGCCCCGTGACGGAGCGGGGATGGGACAGCGCGCGGATGGCCCGCGCCTTCGCCACGTTGATGGACCGGCTGGGCTACGAGCGGTGGGGCGCGGTCGGCGGTGACGCCGGCGCCCTGGTCGGGCGGGAGCTGGGCATCCTTGCGCCGGACGGCCTGCTCGGGGTGCACCTCCTGCAGATCTTCGCGTTCCCCTCCGGCGACCCGGCGGAGCTGGCCGGGTTGTCGGCGGCGGACCGGGAAAGCCTGTCCGGTAGCACCTCGGACTTCCAGAGCAAGGCGGGTTACCAGAAGATCCAGCAGACCCGGCCGCAGACACTGGGGTACGGGCTCACCGACTCACCGATCGGACAGCTGGCCTGGAACGCCGAGCTGTGGACCGGCTGGGGCGACTACGCCGACTACCTCGACGTCGACACCTATCTCACCCACGTGAGCATCTACTGGTTCACCCGTACAGGCGTGTCGAGCGCACGGCACTACTACGAGGACGCACGCACCGGAGCCGGCTACCGCGAGCTGCCGAACAAGGTGCCGACCGCCGTCGCGGTGTTCCCCGAGGACTACCGGACCGTACGGGCCTTCGCCCAGCGCGCGAACAACGTCGTGCGCTAYACCGAGTTCGATCAGGGCGGGCACTTCGCCTACACCACCCACCCGGATCTGGTGGTTGACGACCTCCGGCAGTTCTTCGCGGGCCTCGCCTGAACGCCGATGCCCATCCGTCGCCCGCCACCAGGGTCACGAAAGGTCCAGAGGAGTGGTCCGCCCTGTCGGCTAGTCGACCGCCGGGGCCGCGGTGACGACGGCCGCGCTTGACTCGGTTCCGTCCGCCTGACGCCAGGGGACCTGGACGTGGCCGCCGCGCTGGTCCACGGCACCCGGACGGACGGGGAGGGCGCGGACGACCCGCAGCAGGAGGTCCGTCGGGACGGCGTCGGCGTCCGTCGTCGAGATCCGCAGCCTCGTCCCGTCGGGACCGTTGCTGGCGAGGGCGCAGCCGGTCACGACGAGGTCCGAGCCGGGCAGAACCGGTTCGCTGCGCACGGTGGGGTCCGGGGTGTCGGTGAGGCTTTGCGCCTGCGGCTCGGCCTTGCCCTGGATCAGCGCGACGAGCTGGGTGACGAACACCCAGTCGTACGTCGCGTCGTACACGTACCTGGTACCGAGCACACCGTGCTCGGTCGTCCCGATGAGGCCGGCTTCCATGCCCGGTTGCGCCTGTGCGTGGTAGGTCATGGGMACGTGATAGGTCACCGGGTCGCCGTCGGCCACGTCCGTGACGATCATGAACTCGATGCCGACCTCGCCGGCCGGGTCGTCGAGCCGGAACCCGCCGGCCTTGGTGAGCTGGGGCGCCTTGCCGGCGTCGAGGTACCAGGGCTGACCGGGGAGCCAGGCAGTCAGCAGTTCCAGCTTGGATGGGACCAAGGTGGTGTTGTGGATCGTCGCCATTCCCGGATTATCTTCCCCGCGGGCAGCCTCTCGGCGAGGGCATCGCGGCCGACGGCCCACCGTCGACGGCCCACCGTCGCCCGCCGGTGACCCGAGCACGATGGCCTGGCCGGACCTGTCATCCCGCGGTGGGCCTGGGTCCCGGGGACGCGGCGCGGGCGAGCGCTCGGCCGACGAAGGCGAGCTGGACGCCGACGGCGGCGCGCCAGTACGTGGGGTCGTGTCCGCCCGGGCCGAATCGGCGTTCGGTCGCCGCCAGCTCGTCCGCGGCCTGCCGGGAGACGGCGTAGAACGGGTCGCTCTGCCCGCAGTCGATTCTGTAGGCCACTCCCGGGGGCGGCGGCTCACCCAGGACCCGGTGGGCCGCGAAGTCGGCGGCGGAGTCGAACGCGCCCGGCGCGCTGGCACCGTAGGCGGGCCACATCGCCGGGCTGCTCGCCGCCACGGCGACGACCAGGTCCGGGTGGCGCCGGGCGAGCAGCAGGGCGCCGTAGCCGCCCATCGACCAGCCGATCGCCGCCAGCCGGGTGGTGCGCAACCCCTGATCCGCGAGGCGGGGCAGGATCTCGGCCAGGATCATCCGTTCCGGGTCGTCGCCGGATCTGCGCGGGTGCCAGTAGGTCTCGCCACCGTCGACCGCTACGGCGACGAACGGCGCCACTCCGGCCCGGGCCGCGTCCGCCAACGCGGCGTCCAGGCCGAGAAGAGCCACGCCGCGGCGCGCGTCGTCGCCACGGCCGTGCAGGACGAGACACACCGGCAGACCGTCGACGGCGCCGGCGACCGGTGAGACGAGCACCATCGAGACGTCCAGACCGCGAGCGGCGCTCCGGAACGTCGTCCGCGTCACCGCGGCCGGCCCGCTCGGTATCAGCGGCGCAGCCTTGCCGCCGGCCGGCGGAGTCGACGCCGCCGCGCCGTCCGCCGCCGCGCCGCTCGGCGGACCGGGCCGCCCGCCGTCCGAGACCGTGGGCCGCCCGCCGTCCGAGACCGTGGGCCGCCCGCTCCCCGCCGGGTCGCCGGAGCGCCGCGCCCACAGCGCGCCACCGACGGCGCCGGCCGCGAACGTCGGCGCCGCCAGCAGTACCGTCCGTCGACTCGGCCGCACGCCGCGATCGTCCCATTCCCGGCCGGCGCCCCGCCGAGCCGGCTGACCAGCGAACGCCGCACCCGCCGGACCAGACCTGTCCGAACCACTCCACGGCACACCGCGCCGCGCACGCCACGCCGAAACCGCGTGGCGCCGCACGCGGCATTTCCAACGTGAAATCAAACCGGTTCCCGCCGCACCCGCCCGCCGCTTTGTTGGCCGAGTCGGCGGGCGAGTCGGCTGGATTCCGGCCGGCCGTCCACGCCGCGCCAAGAGCGCTCAGCCCACCATCCGATATCTCGGTTGACCATTGGATTGATCGGGTCAGCAAGATCCGACCTGTATGATGGGACTTCCCGCAACGTCGCACTAATGTCAGGGGCGGTTTGTGCGAGAGATTGTCGTGTTCAGCGGAAGTGCACATCGGCAGCTGGCGGAGGAGGTGTGCCGACACCTCAAGACGCCATTGTCGCCGGTTCGCATCGACCGTTTCGCCAACGACTGCCTGGAGGTGCAGCTGCAGGCGAACTGCCGCGAACGGGACATCTACATCATCCAGCCACTCGTGAAGCCCGTCCAGGAGAACCTGGTCGAACTACTGCTCATGATCGATGCGGCGAAGGGGGCGTCCGCGGCGCGTACCACGGTCGTGATGCCGCACTATTCGTATGCCCGGTCGGACAAGAAGGACGCGCCACGGATCTCCATCGGCGGTCGGCTCGTCGCCGACCTGCTGGCCACCGCCGGCGCCAGCCGGATCCTCGCGATGACCCTGCACTCACCCCAGGTCCACGGCTTCTTCAGCGTCCCCGTCGACCACCTGCACGCGCTGCGGGAGCTGGCGGAGCACTTCCGTCAGTACGACCTGTCGAACACCACCGTGGTCTCCCCCGACCTCGGCAACGCCAAGGAGGCGGCGAGCTTCGCCCGGCGGCTCGGAGTCCCGGTCGCGGCCGGCGCGAAGCAGCGGTTCGCCGACGACCGGGTCGCCATCAGCGCGGTCATCGGCGACGTCGCCGGTCGCGACATCATCATCCTCGACGACGAGATCGCCAAGGGCAGCACAGTCCTCGAACTGCTCAACAAGCTCCGCGACATCGGTGTCGGCTCCATCCGCGTGGCCTGCACCCACGGTCTGTTCGCCGGCGGCGCGCTCAAGCGAATCGGTGACCAGCCCGACGTCCTCGAGATCGTCTGCACCAACACCGTGCCGATCCTGCCGGAGGAGCGGGTCTCCAAGCTGGAGATCCTGTCCATCGCGCCCGCGCTGGCCGAGGCCATGCGACGCATTCACAACGGCGAGTCGGTCAGTTCACTGTTCGACTGAGCTGGCAGGTAGCCACCCCAGGCCGCCGGCCGACCCGCCGTCGGCGGCGGCGCCGCGAACGCCCCGGTTTGGCGGCTTCGCACCCGGGCAGAGCCGCGACGTGAACGATCGTTGGTACCAGCAGGCAGTGATCTACTGCGTCGACGTCGAGACCTTCCAGGACAGCGACGGGGACGGTACCGGCGACCTGCCCGGACTGATCAGCCGGCTGGACTACCTGTCCCGCCTCGGTGTGACCTGCCTGTGGCTCAACCCGATCCACCCCACCCCGAACCGCGACGACGGCTACGACATCACTGACTACTACGGCGTCGACCCCCGGCTGGGCAGCCCCGGCGACCTCGCCCAGCTGATCCACCAGGCCGGCAACCTCGGCATCCGGGTCATCATCGATCTCGTCGTCAACCACACCTCCGACGAGCATCCGTGGTTCGCGCAGGCCCGCGCCGACCGCGCGTCGCCGTTGCGTGACTGGTACGTGTGGTCGGACGACGCCCCGCCCGACCGGCACCAGGGCATGGTGTTCCCTGGGGTGCAGAAGGAGACCTGGACCTACGACCGGCACTCCGGGTCGTACTACTACCACCGCTTCTACGACTTCGAGCCCGACCTCAACAGCGGTAATCCGGCCGTCCGCGCCGAGATCAAGAAGATCGTCGCCTTCTGGCTTCAGCTCGGGGTCGCCGGCTTCCGGATGGACGCCGCGCCGTTCGTCATCGAGGAGACCAAGCCCGGGGAACCCTCTCCCCCGCTCGACTACCCGATGCTCTCCGAGCTGTACCGGCATATCTCCTGGCGGCGCGGCGACGCCGTCGTCCTGGCCGAGGCGAACGTGCCCGACAAGGAGATCGGCCGGTTCTTCGGCGACGGCGAGTCCGCCGACCGGCTGCCCATGATCTTCGCGTTCGGCCTGAACCAGGCGACCATGCTCGCGCTCGCCCGCCAGGACGCCCGCCCGCTGCGGAACGCTCTCGCGGACCTCCCCGTGCCGCCGGCCGGCGGCCAGTGGTGCACGTTCCTGCGCAACCACGACGAGATCGACCTGGGCCGCCTGCGCGACACCGAGCGGGCAGAGGTCTTCGACGCGTTCGGCCCGGACGAGAACATGCAGCTCTACGGCCGGGGCATCCGCCGCCGGCTGGCGCCGATGCTCGGCGGCGACCGCGCCCGCATCGAGCTGGCGTACTCACTGCAGTTCACCATGCCCGGTACGCCGGTCCTTCGCTACGGCGAGGAGATCGGCATGGGCGACGACCTGGACCTGCCCGAGCGCAACGCCATCCGCACCCCCATGCAGTGGTCCGCGGCGAGCGGCGGCGGTTTCTCGTCCGCCCCGCCGGACGCGCTCGTCCGACCGGTCGTCAGCGACAAGGAATTCGGATACCAGACGGTCAACGTGGCTCGCCAGCGGCTGGAGCCCGACTCCCTGCTGTCCTGGTTCGAACGGATGATCCGCGCCGCGCGCGAATGTCCCGAGACCGGGCTCGGCCGGTGGCAGGTGTTGCCCGTCAGGGCGAGGTCCGTCCTCGCCGTTCGATTCGACGCCGACAGCGGGACCGTCCTGTTCACCCACAACCTGGCCGACAAGCCGGTGACCGTCGACATCGGCCGCCAGCCCGGGCAGGACGAGGAACCGGTCGAGTTGTTCGCCGACCACGACTACGCCCCACCCGGCCGCGACCTGAACGGTCTCGAGCTGGGCCGGTATGGCTACCGCTGGTTCCGCTTGGCCCGGCACGGCTGAGAACTCCCCAGGCCACCGAGGGTACGACGGGCTGTCTCGGGAATTCATGAGAGGTGAGCCCACAGGAAAGGGAGCCGACACCGATGCCTCTATGGAACGGACGTCGTAAGAGGAGGAAGACCGACCACCGGGTCGTGGTCGTCACCGGCGCCAGCGGCGGCATCKGGCGCGCGACCGCCCGGGCGTGCGCCGCCCGCGGCGCGTCCGTCGGCCTGCTCGCCCGTGGTGAGGCCGGCCTGGCCGCCGCCGCCGGAGAGGTCGCCGAAGCGGGTGGCCAGGCATTGGCGATCCCCGTCGACGTGGCCGACGCCGACGGCGTCGCCCAGGCGGCGCGGCGGATCGAGGACGAGCTCGGGCCGATCGACGTGTGGGTCAACGTCGCCTTCAGCTCGGTGTTCGCCCCCTTCAGCCAGATCCAGCCGGCCGAGTTCCAGCGGGCCACCGAGGTGACCTATCTCGGCTACGTCTACGGAACGATGGCCGCGCTGCGGTACATGAAGCCACGCGACCGCGGCACGGTCGTGCAGGTCGGCTCCGCCCTCGCCTACCGCGGCATCCCGCTGCAGACCGCGTACTGCGGCGCGAAGCACGCCATCCAGGGCTTCCACGAGGCGCTGCGCTGCGAGCTGCTGCACGAACATTCGAACGTCCACGTCACGATGGTGCAGATGCCTGCGGTCAACACCCCCCAGTTCTCCTGGCTGTTGTCCCGGCTGCCCCGCCAGGCCCAGCCCGTGCCGCCGATCTACCAGCCCGAGCTCGCCGCCCGCGCGGTGCTGTACGCAGCCGACCACCCCCGCCGGCGCGAGTACTGGGTCGGCTCCAGCACCGCCGCGACCCTGGCCGCCAACGCCGTCGCGCCGGGCCTGCTCGACCGCTATCTGGCCCGTACCGGTTTCGCCGGCCAGCAGACCGACGCCGCGCACGACCCCAGTGCGGCGGGCAACCTGTGGAAGCCAGCCGACGCGCCCGGCGGCCACGACTTCGGCGCGCACGGCTCCTTCGACGACCGGTCCCATCGCCGCGACCCCCAGCTCTGGGCCTCCCAGCACCACGGCGTGGTGGCCGCGACCACGACCGCCGCGGCCGCGGCGGCGGCGACCGGCTGGCTTCTGACACATCGCAAGGACAATTAACTTTCCGCTAACCGTCCGCGCACAAATCTGTGGCACGGACTCACGGATGATCACTAATCCCGAAAACATGACGAAATGCCCGGCCCAACTTTGTCCGGACCGGGAACAGTCTGTCGGCTAGGCCCGTTGGCGCTGGTCATGACCATTGCGGGACCGGTCGGTATCGCCGGCCTAGCCCTAGACCCGACAGCGGAACCAGCCGCGGAGATCGACGCCGCCGCCAGGCTGGAGGAACTGGGATATCAGACGCTCTGGCTACCGGGCGGCCAGGGCAACAA
Organism: Pseudofrankia sp. EUN1h; assembly: GCF_001854645.1. Classification (NCBI taxonomy): domain Bacteria; kingdom Bacillati; phylum Actinomycetota; class Actinomycetes; order Frankiales; family Frankiaceae; genus Pseudofrankia; species Pseudofrankia sp. EUN1h. The sequence continues at coordinate 12,269 of NZ_MBLN01000065.1, forward strand.
TCTCGCGCAGATCGACCGCGTCGTCCGCGGCACGTCGACGCTGCGGGTGGCGAGCGCCATCATCTCGGTCGACCGGGTACCGGCCACCGAGGTCGCGACGGCGCACGCGGCGTTGGCGGCCGACCATCCCGGCCGGTTCGTCGTCGGCCTGGGCGGCGCGCACGGCCCGAAGCCGCTGCCGACGATCAACGCCTACCTGGACGCGCTGGACACCGCGACGCCGGCGGTGCCCGCGTCGGAGCGGATCCTCGCCGCGCTCGGCCCGCGGATGCTCGACCTGTCCCGCGGCCGTGCCGGCGGCGCCTACCCCTACCTGGTGACCACGGACTACGTGGCCGAGGCGCGCAAGCTGCTCGGCGACGGGCCGGCGCTCGCGGTGCTGGTGCCGGTCATTCCTCTGTCGGACCCCGACGCGGCCCGAGAGCTCGCCCGCGCTTCGGTGGGCTTCTTCACGACCCGTCCCGGCTACCGCCGCAACTTCGTCCGCATGGGATTCGACGAGGCCGACATCACCGGGCTCAGCGACGCCTTCGTCGACGGCATCACCGTCTGGGGCGGCCTGGAGACGATCGTGGCACGGATCGCCGATTACCAGTCGGCCGGCGCCGACCAGGTGGTGCTCGGCCTGCGCCTGCCCCCGGGCGGCGACCCCAGCTCCACGACCGCCTGGCAGGCACGCCTCGCCGAGGCCCTGCTCGGCTAGGCCACCAACCGACGCCCGGCCGGGCGCGGACCTCCCGCGCGGTACCGATCGCGACACGCGGAAGGAACGCGCCCGGCCGGTCGAGAATCCGGGTCCCGGGCAACAGGGCGGCCCACGCGCATCGCGGTGCGGGGCGAGTTCTCGCGAACGACCGAGCCAGACCGACCGACCGCCATCCGTCCGGGTGGGTGGGTGGGTGGCCTACTCGGCGGAGCTGAGCTGGCGGAAGTAGCGGACGGTCGGCGGTGGGCCCAGCTGCACGTGCTCCGGCCGGGACAGGGCTCCCGTCGACTGTGCCAGGCCCAGCGCCGCCTTGGCCGCCTCAAGGTCACAGTCGATCTCGTAGATCACGATGAAGGTGTCGCTGTCGAGGGACTCCAGCCGGCGGGCGGAGACGAAGCCGTCCACCTTCAGGATCTCGGGAAGATGCGTGTGGTCGTACCAGTCGTGGTACGCCGCCAGCTCGTCCGGTGAGGCGGGCCGTGATTCGACGATGAGCACGCCGTTGGCCATGGGTAGAGCTCCTAGTGAGTCGTGCGGCCTTTAGGGCTGGCGTTGGCGTTGGTGTTCAGGCGCCCTTGTGGATGGGTGTTCAGGCGCCCTTGTGGATGCGGCCGTCCTTCATGACGAACCGGACGTCCTGGGTGACGGTGATGTCCTGGGTCGGGTCGCCGGGAACGGCGATGACGTCGGCGAGGTAGCCCGCCCGCAGCCGGCCGAGCTCGTGGTCACGCTCGACGAGTTCCGCGCTCGTGACGGTGGCCGCGCGCAGCGCCTGCGGCGGGGTCATGCCGCGGGTCACCAGCGCGGCCAGCTCCTTGGCGTTGTCGCCGTGCGGGACGGCGGGGGCGTCGGTACCGCAGGCGATCCTCACTCCGGCGGCGACGGCCCGGGGAAGCATGGCCCTGGCCTGGGGAAACACCACGGCGGCCTTCGCCTGCAGCTCCGGCGCGGCTCTGGCGACGTCCATCGCGTCGGTCAGGTACGTGGTGGACACCAGGAACGTGCCGGCCTCCGCCATCAGCTTCAACGTCTCGTCGCTGGCCAGGAAGCCGTGCTCGACGCAGTCGATCCCGGCCTCGACGCAGGCCCGCACCGCCCGGTCCCCCACCGCGTGGGCGGCTACCCGGATGTCGGCCCGGTGCGCCTCGTCGACGATCGCGGCCAGTTCCTCGTCGGAGTACTGCTGGGAGCCGGGACCGGTGCTGTGTGACATCACTCCGCCCGAAGCGGACACCTTGATCACCTTGGCGCCATGGCGGATCTGGTACCGCACGCAGTAACGCACCTGGTCGACGCCATTCGCGATCCCCTCGCCGACACCGAGCGGCATGATCCCCGGTGCGAGACGCTGGAACACCGTCGGGTCGAGGTGGCCGCCGTAAGGAGTGACCGCGTGCCCCGCTGGGATGATCCGCGGGCCTTCCACCCATCCCTGGTCGATGGCGCGCTGCAGCGCGACGTCCAGCAGATACCCGCCCGTCTTGACCATCAGGCCGAGGTTGCGCACGGTCGTGAATCCGGCCAGCAGGGTCTTGCGGGCGTTGATCGTGGCGCGCAGCGTTCGGTACGCAGGGTCGTCCTGGACGCCGTGCATCGGCAGCGGCAGGCCCGTAGGGGTCTCCGGTCCGCCGATCAGGAGGTTGAGCTCCATATCCATCAGCCCGGGCAGCAGCGTCACGTCGCCGAGGTCGATCTCCGTCGCGCCGGCGGGGAGCTCGGCCGGGTTGATCGCGCTGATCCGGTTGCCCTCGACCACGATCACCGCGGGCGACCGGACCTCGCCGGCATCGATGTCCAGCCACCGGTCGGCCCGCAGGACGGTCGGCGCGGTCACGGGACCGGCTCGACGAAGCAGTCGAACCTGGTGGCGCCGGTGTCCGGGACCCTCGGCTGGTGCCAGATCTCGACGGGGAACGACGTCTGGATCATCGAGTAGAGCAGGTACAGCAGGTTGGTCGCGTCGTCGGGCAGCGCGTCGTACGGCAGCCTCTCCAGGTAGGCCATCACGGCCTCGACGCGCGGGGTGATCGCGTCGTAGAAGACCTGCATCTCCTCGGTCGTGCTGGCCAGCCGGGTGCCGTACCGCTCGGGCTCGCTCGGTAGCGCCCACTTCGCGGCGAACGGCTCGAGATCGGCGAACTCGGCCGGCAGTAACGCTCTCACAGCGTCCTGGGTTCGCTCCCGGGGTTCCTGCCGGATCGGCGGAACTTGCGGAGTCGATCCGCCAGGTTCGGCCGCGCTCACCGGGACGCTCCCTCGTAGGTGTCGATCCAGTCGCGGACCTCGGCGTGCAGGTGTCGGCAGAGGATCTCCTGGTCGCCMAGGAGGAACCGGTCGACGTACCGGGTCTCGAGCATCATCTGGGTGGCCTCGAGCGTGTTGGCGTCCTGCAGCGCGAACTCCTTGAACGTCACCGCCGACATCTCCTGGGAGATCCGGTCGCKGACGTTCGTCGCCGGCAGGAAGTAGACGTTGCCCTCGAAGACGTGCGTGTTGTGCGACGTCGGCCAGTAGTTGTACGTCAGGTACCAGCCCTGGCTCCAGATGAGGATCACGAAGTTCGGGAAGAGCTGGAACGAGTCCAGACCCCACGGGTCGCATTTTGCCGGGTTGAGGCCCTTCGGCATCTCACCGAGGTCGGCCTTGTCCCACGGGCCGAACAGGCCGCCGCGGGTCATCGCCTCCATCGGCTTGATCATGTCCGCGCCCATCTCCCAGAACCGGACGCCGGACGTGCTCACCAGCCGGTGCGGGCGCTCGATCTGGTAGTGGGGCGCCTCGAAACCGGCCTGCACGGCGGCCTTCGAGTACTTCTCCGGCGACTGGTTACCGTGCAGGACCGGCGCGTGGTAGAACTCCGCGAACGCGTCCATGAACAGCTTCCAGTTCGCCCCGACCGTGGTGCTGTACCCAAAACGGGCCGTCATCCGTTCGAACGGGTAGCCCTCCAGGTCGGTCACCATCGGCCCGAGGAAATCCCGCAGCGACTGCGACGGCTCCCGCGAGAAGTTCACGAAGATGAACCCCGCCCAGACGTCGCAGTGCACCGGCGCCAGGCCCCACTGGCTCTTGTCGACGTCGAAGAACTCGCCCTCCTGCTGGATGAACGTCAGCGAGCCGTCAAGGTCGTAACGCCAGCCGTGGTACTTGCAGGTGAACTGCCGGCAGATCCCCTGGCTCTCGTTCTTCGGATCCTCGGTCCAGACGAGCTTGTTGCCCCGGTGCCGGCACATGTTGTGGAAGGCCCGCACCTGGCCGGCCTTGTCGCGCACGACGACGATCGACGCGTGGGCGGCCTTGATGTCCTTGGTGAAGTAGCTGCCAACGCGCGGAAGCTGCTCGACCCGGCCGACGTTCAGCCAGGCCCGCTTGAAGATCGCCTCCTTCTCGCGCTCGAAGTACTCGGGCGAGATCGAGTCCTCATACGACACGGGGCCGGTGCCGAGCTCCGGGTAGTGCTCGGTCCAGCTGCCTTCCGGTGGTTTCGGGAAACGTGGCATGCGCTGCCTCCTTCAGGGGATCGGCGCGGCGTCGGGAACGGTGCGGCCGTTTTTCGCGCCGTCCGGGTCTGGTAGAGCCGCGGGCTCCAGACCGACGCTGTTGAGCACCATGGCGAGACACACATAGCCACCCACCACGAAGGTCAGCTCCAGAAGCTGGCGCTCGTCGAGGTGCGCGGCCAGGCGCGCCCAGGTGGCGTCGTCGATGACGTGGTCGTCAACGAGCTGGTCGACGGCGCGCAGCAGGTCACGGTCGCGGTCCGTCCACCCGTCAGCGGCCGTGGCGACGCAGGCAGCGCCGGACGTGGTGCCGGCAGCGTCAGACGCGACGCCGGCGGCCACGGCGGCGATCTCGTCGAGCGTCAGCCCGGCGGTCTGCGCCATGCCGACATGCTGCGCCCACTGGTACCGGCAGCCCGTCCGATGACCGACTCGGAGGATCAGCAGCTCACGGTCGCGCGGATCGAGTGCGCCGTCGTCGAGCAGCGTCCCGCTGAACGCGAGCCACGGCCCACCTACCCGGGAGTGGCGGGCGAACAGGCCGAGGATCGCCGGCATGGGCGGCGCGTCCGCCTCACCCGACAGGTAGCGGTCGGCACGGGTCAGGTTGCCGCGCAACAGCTCGCGGTCCTCCTCAGTCCACTCCGACACCGGCAGCGGCCCCAACCGGGGGGTAGGGGCAGGCCTCACAGCACAGACCCGCCGTTGACGCCCAGCACCTGGCCCGTGATGAAGCCGGCCTCCTCGGAGGCGAGGAAGGCGACCGCCGCGGCCAGGTCGTCCGGGGTCCCGAGATGGCCGAGCGGGATGCTCGCGGCCATCACCTCATTGGGCGGCAGGTTCCCCGCGGCCTGGTCACGATGCTGCATCGGGGTCTCGATCCCCGACGGCGGAACGCAGTTGACCGTGATGCCGTGGGTCGCATAGGCACGGGCCAGGGACTTGGTCAGCACCATGACACCGCCCTTGGCCGCCGCGTAGTGCGCCATGTTCGGCGAGCCCCGCTGGGCGCTCGACGACGAGATCGTGACGATCCGGCCCCACCCGGCCGCGACCATGTCGGGCACCGCCGCCTGGCAGCAGTGGAAGGTGCCGGTGAGGTTCACCTCGACGACCCGGTTCCACCGCTCGAGCGTGATCTGCTCGAACGACTGGAAGTCCACGAGGCCGGCGCTGGTCACCAAAATCTCCGTCGGGCCCAGCGCCGAGCGGATGCTGGTGAAGGCGGCGTCGAGGGCCGGGCGGTCCGTGACGTCGACCGCGAGGCCGAGAGCCTCCGCCCCCTCGGCCCGCAGCTCCTTGGCCACCCGCTGCGCGCCGTGGTCGTCGAGGTCGAGGACGGCGATCCGGTGGCCACGCTCGGCCAGGTGATGGCAGGTGGCCTCCCCGATGCCCGATGCTCCGCCGGTGACCACGGCCACGCGCGACTGTTGCACTCTGCTACGCGGCATCGTTCTGTCCTTCCTCACTCGAAGACGACTTCGCCGACGGGGGTGACCTGTACCGCCCTTCGCCACCCGTACACGCTGGGACATCGGTGTTCTTCGAACGACTAACGCTGTTCTTCACATGACTAACATGGAGCGTGGCCCAGGGCAAGGGCTGCCCAGCGGCGGACGGGGGCGACACTGGGACTGGCAAGGGGCGCCGGGAGCAGCGAGAGGAACAGACATGACGCGGGCACGGCGGAGCGCCGTCGACGACTCGGTCACGCGCACGGCGCTCCTCGACGCCACCGAGGCCCTGATGCTCGAGGAGGGCTACGCCGCCGTCACCACCCGCCGGCTGGCGACCAGGGCGGGCGTCAACAACGGGCTCGTCTACTACTACTTCGGCACGATGGACGGCCTGTTCATCGAGCTGTTCCGCCGCGGCGCCGAGCGCAGCCTGGACCGGCTCCGCCACGCGATGCGCTCCCCGCAGCCGTTGTGGGCCCTCTGGGAACTCGTCCAGGAGTCCTCGAACAACGCGCGCACGATGGAGTTCACCGCGCTGGCGAACCACCGCAAGGCGATCCGCGCCGAGATCGCCTCCTACTCGCGGACGTTCCGGCGGCTGCAGCTCGAGACCCTCTCGGACGTGCTCAGGGGCTATGGCGTCGATCCCGACCGGTGGCCGCCCGCGTCGTTGATCCTCGCCATGGCCGCGATCTCCCGGTTCCTGCACATCGAGGAGGCCTTCGACATCGACATCGGCCACCGCGAGCTGATCGCCGTCGTCGAGCGCGAGATCCACGCCCTGGAAGGCGACCGCCGGCCGGCCGACGACGAGGTCGTCGACGCCATCGCCGGCCGACGGGCCAGCTAGCCGACCGGCCAACCGGCCCGTTCACCGGCCGCCGCGGTCACTGGATCGGCTCGTCCCCAAAGACGGTGGTGCGCAGCATCTCGCGCGGCGAACTCGGGTCGTACGGAGCGGCCCGGTGCACGACGCCGGTGTTGTCCCAGATGACGGTGTCGCCGACCGACCATTCGTGGCGGTAGGTCAGCCCGCCCGCGGTCGTGTGGTCGAGCAGCTTTCCCAGCAGCGCTCGCCCCTCGTCGAGGTCCATGCCGACGATGTGGCTGGCGTGGGCGCCGATGACCAGCGACCTGCGGCCGGTCCGGTGGGTCCAGACCAGGGGGTGGGCCGAGGTCGGGCGGGCGCGCCACTTCTCGAGCTGTTCCGGGGTCGGGTCCGGGTACACCGTGCGCTGGGACGCCTCGAACGTGTGCATCACCCGCAGCGAGGCGAACCGTTCCTTCTCTGCGTCGGACAGCGCGTCATAGCCGGCGTAGGTGCTGGCGAACTCCGTCTCCCCGCCGTTCGCCGCCACCTGCTTGGCGCTGAGAATGGTCGCCTTCTGCGGCGGCTCGCCGTGCAGCGGGGTGCACCCGTCCATATGCCAGGCGAAGGTGCCCCTGAGATAGGCCGCCGACGAGTTCTTCGACTGGTCCAGGGTCACCCGGTAGATACCCGCGACCGGGTGGTGCCCCGGCTCGAAGTCGATCTCACCGAGCCGGCGGCAGAACGCCACCTGGTTGTCCGGCTCCAGGTTCAGGCCGCGGAAGACCAGCACGCCGAACTGCTCGAGCGCCTCGAGGATCGACCCGGCGATCGTGTCGTCCTGGGCGAGGCGCTCGGCGTCGACACCGCTCACCTCGGCGCCGACGGTCGCGGCGAGCGGCTCRCAGGTGATGGTCGTCGTCATGGCGCGGGCTCCAGGTAACGGTCGAAGTAGGCGGTGCCGGCGTCGATGACCCTGGGCTGGTGCCAGACCTCGACCGGCAGCGAGACCATCACGAACGAGTACACGAGATACAGCAGGTTCTCCTCCTGCTCGGGCAGCTCGTCCAGCGGGAACTGGTCGAGATACGCCATGGCGTCGCGCACCCGTGGGAACGTGGCGTCATAGAACGCCTGCATGTCCGCCATCGCGCTGTTCAGCCGTGCGGTGTACCTGGCCGGCTCGCCGGGGAGGCACCACCTGGCGGCGAAGGACTCGAGATCGGCGAACTGCGTCGGGAGCAACGAGGCCGGGAGTAACGAGTCGCTCATGCCCGGACCCCCTTTCCGTCTCGAAGGTAGGCCCGCACCCAGTCACCGGTGACCTTGTGCAGGTGGCGAACGGTGATCTCCTGGTCGGAGAGCGGGTATTTGTCGATGACCCGGGATTCCAGGCCCATCTGGGTTCCGTCGAGCGTGCCGGCGTCCTGCAGGCCCGCTTCCTTGGAGATGACGGCGGTGACCTCGTGACGGATCCGCTCGCTGGCGGTCCGCGACCGCGGGAAGTAGTACGACATCTCCCATGCGTGCGTGTTGGGGCCGGTCGGCCAGTAGTGGTAGGTGAGGTACCAGCCGCGCTCGTAGACCAGGATGACGAAGTTCGGGAAGATCTGGAAGTTCGAGATCGACCAGGGGTCCAGCCCACCGGGATTGAGCCCCGCCGGCAGGTTGACCGGGTCGAGCTCGGGGATGTCCGGGCGCTGCCAGGGGCCCATGAGGCCGGCCTCGGTGAGGGGCTCGATCGGGTACATCTGGTCGTGCGGCAGCATGTGCCGCGGCACGCCCTTCCAGCCACCGGTGCTGATCATCCGGTGCGGCCCGTCGATCTGGTAGTGCGGCGCCTTGAAACCGGACTCGAAGCTGCGCAGGCTCGGCACCTGCTGCTGCGAGTGCAGGATCGACGCGTGGTAGTACTCCTGGAAAGCGTCCAGGTAGATCTTCCAGTTGCTGTTGAGGTCGGCCTTGTACGCGTACCGCTCCGTGACGAGATGGAACGGATAGCCCTCCAGGCCACGCACCATCGGCCCGAGGAAATCCAGGAGGGTCTGGCTGGGCTCGTCCGAGAGGTTGACGAAGATGAAACCCTCCCAGACCTCGCAGTGCACCGAGACGAGCGGGAAGTCGGCCTTGTCGAAGTCGAAGAACTCCTCCTGCTGCAGGACGAAGTTCAGCTGGCCGTCCAGGCCGTACCGCCAGCCGTGGTACTTGCACATGAACTGGCGACAGACGCCGCTGGTCTCCTCCTTCGGAGTCCCTTCCCACAGCAGCTTGTTGCCACGGTGACGACACACGTTGTGAAAGGCGCGGACCCGGCCGTCCAGGTCACGCGCGACGATGACGGAGGTCTTCGCGACCGCGAGGTCCTTGGTGAAGAAGCTCCCTTTGCGCGGCAGCTGCTCGACCCGGCCGACGTTCAGCCACGCCCGCCGGAAGATCGCCTCGCGCTCCAGTTCGTAGAACTCCGGCGAGATCGAGTCCTCGTACGACACGAGGCCGGTGCCCAGCCCCGGGTAGCGCTCCGTCCAGCTGGYCTCCGCCGGCTTGGTGGCACGTGCCATGGCCCAGTCCTCCCGTTGCGGTCGCTCGAGACCACCGGTCGAGAGCGTTCTACGACTGACTAATGTTCTCCAAGTGACTAACATAGGCTCGGCGCAGGCCACAAGGCCCCAAACCAGGGAGCGCTCATGCAGGAGCGGGGACAGCTGTTCATCGGCGGCGAGTGGATCATGCCCAGCACCGGGGCTCGCATCGAGGTGATCTCCCCGCACAGCGAGCAGCCGGTCGGAAGCGTCGCGGCCGCGGGCACCGCGGACGTCGACCGTGCCGTCGCCGCCGCGCGCCGCGCCTTCGACGAAGGGCCGTGGCCGCGCACCGATCCGGCCGAACGTGTCGAGACGATCCGCCGGCTGGCCGCGCTCTACAGCGCCCGCCGCGACGAGCTGGCGGAAATCATCACCGCCCAGCTGGGCGCCCCGATCTCCTTCGCCAGGCGCGCCCAGGTCGGCCTGCCCGGATCCATGATCAGCGCGTTCGCCGACATCGCCGCCGCCTATCCATGGCAGGAGAACCGCCCGGGTGTCTATGGGCAGGACATCGTCCTGCGCCGAGAGCCCGTCGGCGTCGTCGCCGCGGTCGTCCCGTGGAACATGCCGCAGTTCCTGACCGTCACCAAGGTGATCCCCGCGCTGCTCGCCGGCTGCGCGGTCGTGCTGAAACCGGCGCCCGAGTCGCCACTCGACGCGCTGTACCTCGCCGACCTGTTCGCGCGGGCCGGTCTTCCGCCCGGCGTCGTGAGCGTCCTGCCCGCCGACCGGGACGTGAGCGCCTACCTCGTCGCCCACCCCGGCATCGACAAGGTCTCCTTTACCGGCTCGACGGCGGCCGGCCGCCAGGTCGCCGCCGCCTGCGCCTCGAACCTCACCAGAGTCAGCCTCGAACTCGGCGGGAAGTCAGCCGCCATCGCGCTCGGCGACGCCGACCCGGCCACCGTGGCGAAGGCCGTCCGGTTCTCCGGCATGGGCATGGCCGGCCAGATCTGCAACGCCCTCACCCGCGTGCTGGCCCCCGCCAACCGGCTCGACGACTACGCGGACGCGCTCGCGGCGGAACTGTCGACCATCAGGATCGGGAACCCTGCCGACCCGGACACGCAGATGGGCCCGCTCGTGACCAGGCGCCAACGGGAGCGGGTACGGAGCCACATCGACACCGGCGTGCGCGAGGGCGCCCGGCTCGTCCGTGGCGGCAGCGCGCCGCCCCCCGGCATCGACAGCGGCTGGTACGTCCAGCCCACCGTCTTCAGCGACGTGGCCCCCGCCATGACCATCGCCCGTGAGGAGATCTTCGGCCCGGTGGTCGTGGTCCTCCCCTACGACGACGAGGACGACGCCGTCCGGATCGCGAACGACACCGACTACGGCCTCGCGGGCTCCGTGTTCACCGCGGACCCGGCCCGCGGACTCGACATCGCCGGCCGGGTCCGCGCGGGAACCTTCGGCGTGAACCAGGGCTACTCCATGGACCCGGCGGCACCGTTCGGCGGGGTGAAGGCGAGCGGCTACGGCCGCGAACTCGGCCGCGAGGGCCTCGAAGGCTACCTCGACATCAAGTCGATCTCCATCGCCCCCGGATAGCAGGCGCCCGAGCGGCAAGAGGTCGCTTGCGCTCCGCCGGCCTGACGGGAGCTGGCGACGGCTACGCGACGCTGATGACGACGCCGCCGAGAATGCGTTGATCGCCCGGACCGCTGACGAGGAGTCGGCGGTCTATGGCGCGGTCGCGAGGCGGCGGGCGAGCAGGGCGAGGCGGGCGCGGAACCGGCCCTCGGGTTCGTCGAGGCGCCAGCCGAGGACGTCCTCGAGATGCGCCACCCTGGCGGCGACGGAGCTGTGGTGCAGGTGCAGGACGGCGGCCGCCTGCCGCAACGAGCTCGCCCGGCAGTACGCCTCGAGGACGGCGATGTCGCCAGCACCGGCCGGCGCCTGGGCGAGCGCGTCGAGGGCGCGGACGTCCGGGTCGGCGCGCAGCCGGTCGACCGGGACGTCCGCGAGCAGCGCGACCGAGCCGAGTTCCGAGTAGTCGACGACCAGCGCGTCGGCGGATCCGGGGGCGGCGAACCGCAGCGCGAGGCGCGCCTGCCGCCAGGAACGCCGGGCGTCGAGCCCGTCGACCGGGCCACCGACCCCCACCCGCGGCTGGGCGGCGCCGTCCCAACGATCGGCGGAGGCGGAGCAGTCGGGCGTGCTCGTGTCGGTCCGGCTGGACGGGCGTTCGGCGAGCGCGAGGCGCAGGTCGCCGGCCGGGGTCGCCGCCGCGGACCGGTCCTGGAGCAGCACCGCCGCCATCCGGCCCAGGACGGCCACCCGGACGGTGCGCCGCCCGAGCCGGCCCCGGGCCATCAGGGCGACCGCCTGCACCCCGACGTCCGTCCCCGCCGGCGGGGAGATCGCCACCGCCCGCACCGCCACGTCGGGCAGCAGCCCCAGCAGGCGCAGCGCGCGAGCCCGGTCCTCGGCCGACTCCCGGTCCGAGAGCACCAGCTCCACCAAAGCCGGGTCGGCGATGTGCAGCGACGGGCGGGCTCTCGTGCCGATGGCCCGCGCGGCGATCGCCATCCGCTCCAGGACGATCTCGTCCAGCGGGCGGGGTAAGCCGGGCCGCTCCAGCCATACCCGGCCGCCGTCGCCGTCGAGGCTCATCCAGCCGGAGACGTGCCCGGGCTCGGCGGACCCCTCCGCCGAACGGACCCCCTCCACCGAATGGGGCATCGGTGTGCCGTCCTGGCGGTACCGCACCCGGCCGATGTCCGCCGTCTCCAGCCCGGCGCCGCACTCGGCGAGCGCCGCGGTCGCGCGGACCAGGGAGGCGGCGTCCGCCCGGGCGGCCACCAGGGCGTCGAAGTACGCGATGACCCGGACCGCGCTCTCGGCGTCCGCGTCGAGCGCGGACAGCTGCAGCAGCAGGCCCTTCACCGCCGGCCGCCGCGGCTCGTCCAGGCAGCGGTTCGCACACGGGGAGGTTACGGCGTCACTCGGCGAGGCCGCCACACTCCGGACCCCATCGCCAGGTGGCGGGTGCCGGCGCGCGAACGTCCGACGACTGGCGGATGACCGGGGCAGCCAGGTTCGGCAGAGTGCTGCCAGCCACCACCTGAGGGAGCTCCGCGATGACCTACCGATTCGACCCCGAGCTGGCAGCCGTCATCCCGATGCTGCCCGCGCCCGACTTCTCCGACCTGGCCTCGTTCCGCGCCCTGCTCGCCGAGTTCAGGAACAGCATGCGGTCCGACACCACCGGGGTCGACGTCCGGGACCTGCGCGTTCCCGGACCGCCGGGCGCTCCCGAGGTTCCCGTCCGGGTCTACCGGCCGGCGCGGCCGACCCCCGGCTCCCGAGCCGGCCTCACCGCCGGTGTGCTCAACATCCACGGCGGCGGGTTCGTGATCGGGGACATCAGCATCGACGACGGGTCCTGCCTGGACCTGGTCCGCGCGCTCGGCGTCGTCGTCGTGTCGGTGGACTACCGGCTGGCCCCGGAACACCCGTTCCCGGCCCCGCTGGAGGACTGCTATGCCGCCTTGGAGTGGCTGGCGAAGAGCACCGGCGACCTCGGCGTCGACCCGACCCGGATCGCGGTCCGCGGGATCAGCGCCGGCGCCGGACTGGCCGCCGGCCTCGCGCTGCTGGCCCGAGACCGCGGCGGCCCGCCGCTGTGCTTCCAGTTCCTCGGCGTCCCCGAGGTCGACGACCGGCTCGACACCCCCAGCATGCGCCGGTTCGTCGACACCCCGATGTGGAACCGGCCCAACGCGGTCATCAGCTGGAACTCCTACCTTGGCGACGGCGTCCCGGGCACGCCCGGCGTCTCGCCCTACGCCGCGCCCGCTCGGGCGACCGACCTGACCGGCCTGCCGCCCGCCTACATCTCCGTCATGGAGTTCGACCCGTTGCGAGACGAGGGCATCGCCTACGCCCAGGCACTGCTCGCCGCCGAGGTGCCGGTCGAGCTTCACCTGTACCCCGGCACGTTCCACGGCTCCGCGGTGGCGGCGCAGGCCGCCGTCAGCCAGCGGGAGAGCAGGGAGGCGACGGCCGTCCTGGCCGCCGCGCTCGGGCTGTCCCCCACGACCGCCGGCTGACTCCCGTCCCTGGCAAGGAGGAGCATGGATATGCGAACGACAGCGGAGATGCGGACGGCAGCAGCCTCGCTCGGACGACGGACGGGCGCTCGACCGGGACGACGCTCGCTGGGCGCGGTGTTAGCCGCGTCGCTGGCCCTGGTGGTGTTCGGCGCGGCCTGCGGCTCGGACGGAGACGCCCCGTCACCCGCGAACACCACGGCGAACGCCGGCGTACTCGGGCCGGTGAGGGCCGCGAGCGGCGAGCCGGTGAAGATAGGCATCATCTCGGACGGCGCGACCCCCGGCTTCGACGCCTCCGCCCAGCTCGACGTCGCCGACGCCACCGCCGCGTACCTCAACGAGCGGCGTTCCGGGATCGGTGGCCGCCCGATCAAGCTGGTGAAATGCAAGACGCAGGGGGATCCGTCCAAGGCCACCGACTGCGCCAACCAGCTGGTCTCCGACGACCTCGTCGCCGTCGCCGTCGCCGAGTCGGGAGTGATCGACGACATCTGGCKACCCCTGGCGGCCGCGAACGTGCCCACCATGGTCTACGGTGCCGGCAGCCCCGACGTGCTCGCCGACAACGAGTCGACGTTCGCCCTCGGCGACCCGAACTACGCCACTCTCCAGATGCCGATCAGCCTCGCCAAGAAGCTGGGAGTGCACAAGGTGACCGCGGTGGTGATCGACGTGCCGGCCGCGCTGCACAGCGCCCAGGAGGTCGCGCCGGGGGCGTTCGCCAAGGCGGGCCTCGAATACCAGCTCGTCACCGTCCCTCCGGGCACCGCCGACATGACACCCCAGATGCAGAACGTCGCGGGCGCCCACCCCGGCCTCGTGTTCGTCATCGGCAATGACTCGTTCTGCATCAGCGCGTTCAACGGCCTGCGCGCCGTCGGCTTCGACGGCAAGATCAGCGCGATCTCCCAGTGCGTCACCGACGCCACCCGCAAGGCCGTGCCCGCCGACGCGCTCAAGGGAATGATCGTCTCGGCCACCGTGCCCAACGGCGGCACCGACCCGTCCACGGTGCTCTACGACGCGGTGCTCAAGACCTACAGCCACGGCATCGGCAGCGCGGACGCGGTCATCGGCCGCGGCATGTTCATGACTCTGGCCGGCCTCGCCACCGCCACCGAGGGAATCTCGGGAACCATCACGCCGGCGACCGTCATCGCGACCATCAAGGCGATGCCAGAGCGAGAACTACCCGGCTCGGGCGGCCAGAAGTTCCGCTGCAACGGGAAGGCCGACCCGGCGGACCCGGCGGTCTGCGTGCGAGGCGGCCTGTCGACGACCCTCGACGACAAGGGCCAGCCCACCGCCTTCGAGGTGCTGGGCTCCACCCCGATCGGGAACTGAACGAATCCCGGCCCGGACCGACGCGGCTTTCCCGCTGGTCCGGGCCGGGATGGCCGTCGACTCCGTCAGCGCCCCGCGGTCACGCGGGCAGCGCGTAGGCGCCGGCGGCGATGTCCTCCAGCAGCGTCGGGCCGGTCGGCGTCCAGCCGAGCAGCTCCCGGGTACGGGCGTTGGACGCGACCGCGTCCATACCGAAGAAGCGCCCGATCCAGCCGAAGTGAGCCTCGGCGTCCGCCGGCGGGACCGACGCCGTCGGCAGGCCCAGGTAGTCCCCGATGGCGGCGGCGATGTCGCGGGAGGGGATGCCGCCCTCGGCCACCGCGTGCACCCGTGAGCCGGCTGGGGCCTTCTCCAGCGCGAGGCGGACGAGCCGTGCGGCGTCGGAGCGGTGCACGGCCGCCCAGCGGGTCGCGCCGTCGCCGATGTAGCCGGCCACCCCGGCCTCCTTGGCGATCCTCGTCAGGGTCGCGGTGAAGCCGTGGTCGCCCATGCCGTGCACGGTCGGGGAGAAACGCAGCGCCACCGTGCGGACCCCCCGGTCGGCGAAGTCGAGGGCGAGGTTCTCGCTGCCGCCGCGCATCGAGTCCGCGCCGCGGAACGGCGAGGCGTCGTCCTCGGTCAACGGCCGCCCGATGGCGCCCGACGCCAGCCCGGAGGCGAGCAGGAACGGCCGGTCGCTGCCCTTGAGCGTGTCGAGCATCCGCTGGACGGCGGCGTGCTCGGTGCGGCCGGCGCCGGCGTAGTCGGCGAAGTCGTGGTTGAAGGCGAGGTGAATGACGCCGTCGGCGGCCTCGGCACCCGAGGCCAGGCTGTCGAGGTCGTCGAGGCCGCCGCGGTGGGCGGTGGCGCCCTTGGCCGCCAGGGCGGCGGCCGACTCGTCGGAGCGGGCGAGACCGACGACGTCGTAGCCGTGGGCGAGGAGCTCGTCGGTGACGGCCGAGCCGATCCAGCCGGAGGCGCCGGTGACGAAGACGCGCATGGTGGGCTCCCTTTCCGCAGGTATGTCAGTGACTGACATCAACCGTAGCACCCCATGTCAGCTACTGTCATCACTACACTCCTCGGCATGGGCCGATGGATGCCGGACGCGCAGGGGCGGATGATCCGCGCCGCGGTGGAGCTGTTCGCCGAGCGCGGCTTCGAGCAGACCACCGCCGGCGACATCGCCGAGCGCGCCGGCGTCACCGAGCGCACCTTCTTCCGGCACTTCGCCGACAAGCGCGAGGTCCTCTTCGACAATTCGAAGACCATGGAGCGCAAGGCCTACGACGCGATCCTGGCCGCGTCGGCCGGCCTGTCACCACTGGACGCGGCGCTGGCCGGGGTGGTCGCGGGTGCCAGCCTGCTGGAGGACCGCCGCGACCACGCCGTCCGCCGGTCCCGGATCATCGCGGCCAATCCGGGTCTACAGGAGCGCGAACTGCTCAAGCTCGCGGCCATGGCCGAAACGGCCGCCGAGGCGCTGCGCGCGCGTGGAGTCGCCGAGCCCACCGCCAGCCTCGCCGCCCACAGCGCGGTGACGGTCTTCCAGGTCGGGTTCGCGCACTGGGTCTCCGACGAGGTCTCCGCCGAGAGGCCCCCTGGCATCGCCGCCTGCATCGCGGAAGCCGCCGCGGCGTTACGCGCCCTGACCTGACCCAGCCGCCGGCCACCCCGCGTGGGCCGCGGACGCTGTCAGGGCGCCGGCTGGTGAACCTCTTCGGATGGCGCGGGCGGGCGGTTCGTCGCCCAGCGGACACCGGCCACCACGCCCCAGCCGGCCAGCCGGCCGACGGTCCCCTCGACCACCGGCAGGTAGGGCAGCCGCAGGGGCCACCGCGTCCAGGCGGGCATCAGGCCGACGGCGGCCGCCCCCAGCGCGGTGTACGGCACCCGGGCCGCAAGCGGGAGCGGGGCGCTGACCAGCAGGTACCGCGCGGCCTGGCGTGCCGGCGGCGTGCCGGCCAGCTCCGGCCCGTCTACCCGCAGGGGGCGGCGCTCCCGAGGAGGGCGAGGGCAGCCCCGGTGATAGCGCTGGGGGTGACACCCCGGACAGCGGGGGTGAGTCGCCACAGGACGACGCTGGAGCGCCCGACGGCGACGGGAACGACGCCCCCGACGACGAGGACGAGGTGGCGAAGCTTCGTAGGCGCCTACGGGCTGCCGATCGCCGGGCGTCCGCGCTCGAGAAGCAACTGAAGGAGTGGGACAGCCGCCCMGAGTCGATCGAGACTCGGCGTCTTGCCGATCGAGCTGCCGAGCTTGAGGCCCAGTTGGAGGCCGCGCGGGGCGAGAGCAGGGCAGATCGGATCAAGGTCGCCTTTCACCGCGCCTCTCACGAAGTGCAGTGGCACGACATCTCGGATCCGCTTGGTGTCATCGAGAACGCGCCGGGTGTGGTGTACGACCCTGAGACCGGCCGGGTGACGGGCATGAAGGAAGCCGTCGCCGACCTGGCGAAGCGGAAGCCTCACTGGGTCAAGGGCAATCAGCCGACCGGCGCTCCCAGGGTGGAGCCAGGGAACGGCGTCGTGACAGCGGAGAAGGCCGCCGCGCTGGTCAACAAGTACCCGTCGCTTCGTGGTGGCTCGCGCGCCCCGGCGAGCCAGCCCAGCGGCGAGCCAGGCGATACCGGCGCCGAGCTGAGGAGGAAGTACCCCGCCCTCGCGGAGAACACAGGCCCGAAGGCCAAGCCCCGATCGGATGCCGAGTGGGAACGGAGGAAGGCCGAGCAGAAGGCCAAGCCCGCGATCACCGACCAGGCTGCCCTGTGGGACAAGTACCCGGGCTTGCGGCCGGGGTCGCTCTGATAGGTCCTCGGGGCACCGCAGGACGCGCGCCCTGATCGACGCACGCGGGGCGTTGTCCACTCGCCGCACGACGCCGTCAGGCGCCTCTACGACGTGCCCTCGCGTCGCACGTCACGACGTGCGCGCGCACTGTGCCCCGATCGCCTGACCAGTCCACAGCCCCCGCTCAGCCTCACCGACGCCGGCTGACGGGGGGTGTGGAGTAGTCAGCCGCAGGCGTAGCGCGGGTAGAGGGATTCGGACCGGTCGTCGCTGAAGTTGTGGATTACGTTGATGATTCAGCCGGTCGCCGCGAACGTCACTTTGGCGATCTTCGCCACGCGCATGCCCTATCATGGCTGCCCTGGCTGATAAGGTCCTTCGGCAGCCAGAGCCCTCCCAATCTCGCTGGTGATCTTGTGGACGAAATCAGGTGCCGGCTCTCCTGGCCATAGGGAGATGCGGATGACCTCGGGCCACGGGCTGCGCTTGGCCTCAACCCGGAGTCGATAGTTGCCAGCGCCGAACGGAAGAGGTTCGATATTCTCGCGGTAATTAGCATATGCGTCTGTAATGAAGAGCGCCGATTCGGTCGGCGACCATGACGTTTCGATAGCGTCATCCGCTTCTTCCCAGAGGGGTGGAGCGCTTTCGTAGGCGATAATCTTGACAGTCGCCTCGGCAGCTTCTGGGTCCACTGCCGAATCCGAAGCGCAGAAGATACGAACTAGACCCCCGTCGACCGCTAGGAGCGGATCAATCGGGAAGGACATGCCGAGGGATGCGACAGAGCCGTCACAGAGAAAAAGAGCCCAATCGGCAATTTTTCTAGGGCCGCTGAAGAGAACGTGTCGTCCACTACTGCTTGCCGCCGCCATAATATTGCTCCTTACGGCAGTTCCGAAACCAGGCCATCATATTTTAGCAGAAGTCGTCTTCTTGTGATTTTGCTAGCTTTGAACGCGGAACGCAGTCAGACCGTGCCGCGCGCATAGGAGCAAGTGCGCACGGCACGGTCCTCTACTGGAACAGGCGCAGCGGAGCCAGGGGGCCACGCTCTCGCATCCGCTTGCCTGCCCTCCGGGTTAGGCGAGCCAACCGGAGTAGCGCTGTCCGGTCCCGGTCCTAGTTTACGACGCCGGGTCCAGCACTACGTGGAATGCCTCGCCGTTGAACAGGCGGTTGTCTGTGTAGAACTTTCCGAGGTCCTGCGACCCATGAAGACTGTTCTCGGTCGACGGCACGTGCCACGTGTGTCCGCCGGCTCCGCCCTCCAATGTTGACGCGTAGGGATATTCGTCGCAGGTATCAAGAGGGCCGCTTGCGACAAAACCTGCGCACGCCGCGTTCCGATTTGACTGCCTTGTTCGCCCGCTCGGATCCTTCCCATCAATAAGTCTGTGGAGAGTCGTGGGCTTGCCAGCCACGATGGCGTCCAGGTCACCTAGCCAAACGTTCGGGTAGGCGGACCTGTGTAGGACATAGGTCGGGACGAATTCATCATGAATGCATCCGCTAATAGCGACCTGACCGGATTCGGAGTCGCACTGGATCCAGTTTGTGTAGCCCTGATCAAAGTGGGTGAGGCCAATCGCCTCGCCGATACCGAAGTCCCCGGAGGCGAATGGTCGGAATGCTGAAATTTGGTCTCCCGGCGAATCGAACGAGACGGAGGAGATTTGTGAGATATTCATCGCCAGATTCATCAGATGCGTGCCGATGAAAATAGAGCAACCAGGACTGGCTAGGCAGGAGACGTCCTGGGACCACCTGACTTGCGGCATTGGCTCCCCGACGTTGTCGGTGAGCACGACGCCGACCTTCACAGTATTCAGGAGGCGGGACTTGGCGTTAAGCTGCGAAAGTATGAAGCTCGTCGCTATGGCTTGGCTGACGACGGTGTTATTGCGTCTATACTGCACCAGCCCCTGACTGCCCGTACAGCCTGAAGTACGGGAAGCAAGGATTATGGGATCAGCGGGAGGGCTCGGCATTCTACCGCAGGATTCTGGGTCCAGTGCATCAGCGAGGTCTTGAATCGGGCCAGCCACGCTCGATGGGGCGAGTCTGGCGGTTGATTGCGGGTGCAGAGGTGTATAACAGGCCTGCGTGCCAGATGCACTGACCGCGCCGCACGTGGATTCGGCGGTAAGCCCGGCCAGCGGCGGTGTTTCCGACGCGGCGCTTGCCGAAGTCGTTCCCGCCAAGATCGCGAGACCGATACCGGCGGCCACCGAGAGAGAGATACCTCTCTTAGGTCGTCTGGGGGGACGGAGGCGTCTCAGCATCAATAGCTTTGGCACGTGGGGGCGCACCTCTCTGCCGTGATGCGGCATCGTTTTGTGCCACGCCAAAATAGGCTCATGGGCAAAGGTCGGTTAGAGAGCCGTTGACTTGACGGTCAAGGCTTTTACGCGCTTGTGGCGCATCGGAAACATAACTCGATGCGTCGTCCTCCGCCGCGCTTTGGCGAACCCCCAGTAGAGGACGACGCAAGGTGGGTGACTCCGTGTAGCGCGATCGCACAGGGTGAGGTTTCAGTCTTCGCCGATTCGCGTTTCTGAACGGTAAACGATCAATCTTCCGGCCGGGACGCTGCAGTCTGTAAGCGACCTCGTAACTAACCGTTGAATGTGACTTACGCCACTGCTCGCCGAGACGAGAACTGGAGCCCTCGCAACGTCACGAATCTGGCGATGGACGTCGAGGACCCGCCCACCGAGCAACTCGGGGAGACCCTTGCTGGGTATGGCGGTCCACACCGCTCTGACGGGGGGTGTGGAGTGGTCAGGCTTCGCCGCGCCAGCCGGGGCGGTTCGCGTCAAGCCAGGTCTCGACCTCGGTGCGTAGCCACAGGCGGGTGGTGCCGTCACGCGAGACGAACCAGGGCTCTGGGAACCGACGCTCGCCCACGATGACCGAGGCCCGCTGGCGACTGACGCCGAGGGCTTCGCGGACGTCGCCGAAGGTGATCAGGTCCTCAGGTCGGACGTTGCCCACGGGCAGGACTGTCAGTCATTGGCGTAAGTAGCTGTCTCATCCCCTGACCTATGTCAATGGGCACGCCAGGCTGGGCCATGCCTCGCGCGTCGCGCGTCTTGAGCCCAGGGAGCCCCGATGTCCGCCCCGTCCACACCGCCCGATAACGAGCCCAGGGGCGCCGTAGGCGAGCCCACCCCGACCGACGAGCCCGACCCACTCGAACGCGACGCCGGGGCGGTGTGGGACTGGCGGAGCGTCGTCACTACCGACGAGCTGTCGCGGCCTACCCGGTGAGCGACTCGACGGCTTCGGCACTGGCTGTCCGGTCTACCGTCGTCGCCGAGTGCGCACGGGTACGTGGTGCCGGTCCCCGGACGGTAGGCAGTGGCCGAATGACGGTTGCCGTCGTACTCGGCGACGATGGCCAGCCCGCGGGAGCCTACGGCCCATACCCCAGCGTGATGTACGCCCAGACGGCAATGACGCTCGCCGGCATCGACCGATGGCGGCCCGTCCCATGGGCGCTCACACCACCACCGGCGGTCAGAAACCGCCTGGCTGGCTTCTGACGGCCGCCATTCCTGTCTTTCAGGGCCATCACTCGCGACCGAAAACCCATGAGGTTCGACGTTAGCGCGCTAGCGGAACTCCCATTTTTGAAGGAAGTTGAGATTCCGCACTCCTAGCACTTAGCGTTGATCTTGACGATCCGACGCCCCTAGGAGACCGGAAATGTCCTACGACCCCGAAGCTCGACGGACGCGCCGGCAAGAAAGGTACCGCAGAAGGAAGGAGGCCGACCCGAGGCATGGTCTGACTCGGAATCTATGGTCCCACTATGGCATAACCATTGAAGAGTGGGACAGGCTGCTCATCGCCTCGTGTGGGCTGTGCGCCATCTGTGCCCGGCCGTTCAGAAACACCCCGAAGGAGCCGCACGTCGACCACAACCACCGGACGGGCGTGGTCCGGGATCTGCTCTGCGCCCCGTGCAACCGCAGACTTGAGGCACTAGAAGCACCCGGTTTCGTGCGGGCCGCGCACGCATACCTCCTCCTCCACCGCCAGGCCGCTGGGGTTTAACCTAGCCGAGGGTGCCATTGGCCGATATGAAAGATTATGTAGAGCTCGAAGCGCCCATATCGCCCACCGCTGTTGCGCAGCGTCGATAGTTCGTCACGCCAGCCGGCTTTCTTCACGCTCGGTAATTGTGACGCGGCGTGAACCCTCACCCGTCACACAGCGTCAAGATGACCGATCACCTGCGGGCGCTGATCGGTGGCTGAGTCCGCGCGAGATAGCGCCTCGGCGAAGCACCCCGTAACGGCGCTGAGGCGGGTGCTGACGGGGCAACGGCCCCTATGCCGAGGTCTAGCATTCCGGCGCCAGGTGACGCGCGCACAGAGCATGAGCGGTTTTCCTCGGCGATGTCTCCACGTGCTGTTGCTCAAAGTTTTCCTTTAGATGGCGCTCCCCCTCTCCTAGCGTTGTCTCAACGCCCCACCGATACAAAGGAGCCCGACAATGACCGAGCCCGTCAAGGCCACCCGCACCCGCAAGCCCCGCACCGCCGCGAAGCCCGCCGAGGCCCAGGCCGCCGAGGAGGTCGTCACCGTCGAGGAGGTCGCCCCGGCTGAGCCGATCGCCGACACCGAGGCCCAGGCCGACGACGTGACCACGACCGAGACCGACGACGTCACCCCGGCCGGTGTAAAGAACACCGCCGAGCCGGCCGCCGAGGAGAAGCCGAAGCKGGCAAACACCAGCCACACGACGTGCGACCACCCGTCCACCAAGGCCGCCCGCGCGAAGTGCCGTCGCGATCGTGCCAAGGCCGCCGAGCCGACGCCGGCCGAGGCTGCTACCGCCTGACCRCAATACTGATAAAGGCCCCCGCCCGATCCGTCGCGATCGGGGAACGGGGGCCTTTCGGTGGACGCCCTCACACCGGCCCGTGCAATGTGTGCGCCGAGTGCACGCGTTGACAACGTTGGCAAAAACGATCTCTCGCCCTCGCATAGTCGGCGTTCGGGCGATTTGCCCCTCGCTCGACGTGCGCACATGCGTGACGCGAGGCGGCGTGTTGAGGCGCTCTGAGATCGCCGTAGGGCAAGTGGAACGCGCGTCGCGTGTCATCGATAGGGGCACGTCGATCGGAACGTCACGGTCGCGCTGAATAGCCGCGATCTTTCCCGAAAGCGCTCAGAGGGGCCGCCRCAAGCCGATATTTTCACCGAGGGGGCGACTCTCGGAAGCCAAGTCGTGGCGCACCGTTGTGGTCTCCCTGGGTGACAGGTCGGACACCGATAGGGGATGATCGCCACATGGGCTGGTGGCTACAGTCGACTTCTCTGCGTCAACGACGGACGATCGATCCATGGACTTCGCGGAACCACCACCACGAGGACCGACGATCGACCGCCGAGGCTTCGTTCACCTACTGCTCGCCGGCGCGGGCGCTGGGCTCGGGGGCKGGCTGGTGAGAGAGCCGCTCGACGGGCCTAGCCTGATCCTCGAATCGGTCACCCGCACCGTCAACGCACTGGCCACGGGCTATTCGTCGACCGACCCGCGCAGGATCGGCACCGCCCTGAACCACGCCGAACGGAACATCACCAAGCTGGTTACCGGTCGACCATCGCCAACCCAGATGCGCGACACCAAGGCCGTGTACTCCCGGCTGTTGACGATCTCGTCGGCCGTCGCGGACGACACGGGCGACTACGACGAGGCGATCCGCACGGGCGAGCTGGCGGCCAGCCTCGCGACCGAGGTAGGCGACGCACAAACCAGCGGCTACGCCTGGTCGATCGTGTCCGGCGCGCTGCACCACTCGGGCCGCCACCGCAAAGCCGTGGACATCGCCCAGCGGGCCAAGAGCACCGCGGGTGCCTCGCCGTCCGGCGTGATGGCCCTCCTGGAGGAAGCCACAGCGGCCGCCGCGATGGGTCGAGCCCACACCACCATCGACGCCGTGATGGCCGCCGAGGAGCAGCACGGCAAACTGTCGGACGCCGCATGGGGAAACCCAGGCTTCGGCTTGCTCGGCACCTACCACCCGAGCAACCTCAAAGCGTTCGCCGGCTCGGCCCTGGTCGAG
Source organism: Pseudofrankia sp. EUN1h (assembly GCF_001854645.1). NCBI lineage: Bacteria > Bacillati > Actinomycetota > Actinomycetes > Frankiales > Frankiaceae > Pseudofrankia > Pseudofrankia sp. EUN1h. The sequence goes on from NZ_MBLN01000065.1 coordinate 35,574, forward strand.
GTCGGGCTGTTCGACGAAGCCACACCCCGCCTGGAGGAAGCCGCCGACATCCTGGCCGGCTCACCAGCCGCAGGCATCCGCGCGTACGTCTGGGTGTACCAGGCTCGGGCCGCGCTCGGCCAAGGCGACGTCGACAAGGCACACGCGGTGGCCTCCAAGGCCGTCGCGATGGCCGACGCCCGACCCACAGCGTTCATCGCGGGCTCGGTCGTCCAGCTCGACCTCATGGCTGGTGGCGAGTTCTCAGACCTCGTCGACCGAGTCAGACCATGGGGCTTCTCGCCGCCCTCGACGGTGTAGCCGGGTGGGTGTGGAAGATCGACTAAAGTCGGATCGTAGATCTTTTAAAGTAGGTGGCGCGGTGCGGGCGACCGACTGAACGGATCGATCGACGCACCGCGCCGGTGGTGGAGGATCACATCACGTGACTCGGTCCTACACCTGAGGTACGGTTACCTCTGCGAACAGCAGCCAAGGGGCTCCCGGCAAGGATCTTTGGCTTACTGCCCGGCGGCGACCGGCGGGTGCCGTCACACCCCACTCGACCGGTCGCCGTGCCTGGTGATGCCAGCCATTTCACTCACCTCCGTCTTCCTCGACCTTAGCGTCATCCCGTTTGGGAGACGAAGTCTCGATCCTGTATTTTTTCGAAGCCTTCCCATTGCCGCATTTTGGGCAGCGAGCGTTCTGCGGGAGAGAGACAAAGATCTCACCGCAATCTTGGCAGGCATACCGAATAGGACGTCTCGCCCCTGTGTATGGCTCCAATGCGAGCGCTTGGCCTGATATCTGCCACCGGCTGTCGTCGGTTCGAGCTACAAGACCGAGATCCTCCGCCCTCTTGAGGGCGCTGTACACGCTCTGAGCTGGCGCCGCCCAATGCTTCTCCACCCATCCRCGCTCTTCGAACGCCTTGAGGACATCCGCAGGGCGGAGAGGGTGCGGCGCATCAGTGAGAACCTCCACTACCCGCTGGGCAGCGACGCTCATCTTGTGGGGAGCCGGCGACACCTGTGGTTCGTTCGAGGCCAGTGGACTACCGGTGGTTTCCGTTCGAGCACTACCGGTCGGCGCGAAGTTCCGTCGAGGTGGCACAGGTCGCTTGCGCGTTCTCTTCTGCTGATCTAGCAGCGCCTTGACGGCATTTTGCGCTTGCCTCGCCTCCACTAGACGCGCTTCGACGATCTCAAGTCGTCGGGAGGCATCTTCATGCTGAACGAGCAACCTAAAGACTTCCTCGTCCGCAGCCCGCACTGCAGCCTCAAGGGCGGCGATGAGGTCCGAGGGCTCCATGGTCACAGCAACCACCGTAGTGGATGAAGGAGGTCTTGTCTAATCCTAAAGGTCAACAGAGGGACAACGTCGCTTCATCACCAAAGACGGGATACTTATACCGGGGAGCTGGTCGGTCGCGCGCGCGGGGGGTGTGGAGACAGCAGCCGTGCCTTAGGTCGCCGGGCCTTGGTCGTGCCTTACGGAAGCCCCAAGCCCCGCCCGATGCGCGGTGCTCGGCGCATGATGGGGGCATGGTGGCCAGCACGGTCGTGCTCGAACGGACGGAGGACCTGCGGATCTGGCTCGGCGGCCACGTGTTAGGCCGGGTGGCTGGGTCCGAGGGGCCGGCACGCCGGGAACGGATCTTCGAGGCTCCTGGGAAGCGCTGGTTCACCGAGGATCGGCCCATCCGCCGCGTACACGCGGATGCGTCGATGTTCGTGGGCGGCCTGCGCGCGCTACTGCTCCAGTCGCTGCACCCGCTGGCCATGGCCGGGGTCGCCGAGCACTCGGACTACCGCAACGACCCGTGGGGACGTCTCCAGCAGACCAGCTACTTCCTCGCTATGACGACCTTCGGACCGGCCGAGGGAGCCGAGCGCGCCGTCTCCCGGGTGAAGGGCGTACACCGCCGAGTCCACGGCACCGCGCCTGACGGCCGCCCGTATGACGCCTCCGACCCGCACCTGCTGCGGTGGGTGCACGTGGCGGAGACAGATAGCTTCCTTGCAGCATTCCAGCGGTACGGCCACACCAAGCTGAGTCCCGAGGAGTGCGACGGCTACATCGCCGATATGGCTGTTGTCGGTCGACACCTGGACATCCCTGATCTTCCCGAGACGCGCGAGGAGTTGGACACCGCGATCCGGGAGTACAGACCAGAGCTGGCTGGAACCCCAGAAGCCCGTTCGGCTGCTCGGTACCTACTGCTTCAGGCACCCCTCCCCCTGCCCGCGCGACCGCCTTACGGCGCTCTGGCCGGAGCCGCCGTCGGTCTCATGCCCGCCTGGACGCGGTGGCCTCTGAGGCTGCCCTACCTGCCCGTCGCCGAGGAGACCGTGGGTCGCATCGCGGGGCAGTCGATCGTTACGACGATCCGGTGGGCGATGGGACCTAGGCGCRCCTGAGGCTGAGCACGGCGTCTCCGGCGAGCGAGCCTAGTTGTGACACGGGCGATTTGAACTGTCCACCTCCGCGAGATGCACCCAGCGCAGCAGATGCGGGTCGGAGGCCGCGTACGGCCGCCCGTCAGGCGCCGTCCCGCTGACCCGGCGGTGCACACCCTTCACCCGGGCGACGGCCCGCTCCGCCTCGTCGGCCGGCCCGAACGTCGTCGCGGCCAGGAAGTAGCTGGTCCGCTGCAGGCGGCCCCAGGGGTCGGCGCGGAAGTCCGAGTGTGCGGCCACCCCGGCCATCGCGAGCGGGTGCAGCGACTGCAGCAGCAGCGCGCRCAGGCCGCCGACGAACATCGCCGAGTCGCCGTGGACCCGCCGGATCGGGCGGCCCTCGGCGAGCCACCGCTCGCCGGCGGCCTCGAAGATCCGTTCACGCCGCCGCGGACCGTCCGGTCCGGCCACCCGGGCGAACACCTCGCCGCCGACCCACGAGCGGATCTCATCCGCGTCGACGGGCAGCCTGGGCACCCTGGGCAGCACCATCACCCCATCATGCGCGCGGTCCCGCCGGTCGGCCTGATCGAAAGACTGTGAGTATGTGGTCAGACCCTCGGGTTGATGCGGGGCCGACCCGGAACGTTACGGTCGACGTGGCCCGCGCGTTCCGGTGACCCGGTGCCTGACGTCTGGCCATCGTCCGGACACTCGCGTGCGGCGAAAGGAGCGGCATCCCGGTGGCACCTGTGGACTGGATCGGTATCCGTCGGCAGGACCAGACCCGGTGAGGGCCTTCCTCAGGCGCCGGCGTCGTCTCGTCACCGTCACGGCGGTCGCGCTCCTGGCCGTCGTCGGCGGCCTGATCGCGCTGGCCTCGACCGGCAACGACGACTCAGTCCGGACCCGGTCCCAGTTCGTCGCCGGCGTCGCGGAGAACGGCTCGTCGGTCATGCTGGACACGACCGTCTACCTGCCGCGGTCGACGCCTGCGCCGGCGATCCTGCTCGCTCACGGGTTCGGTGGGTCCAAGGACGACCTCGCCTCCACGGCCCGTTCCTTCGCGCGGCGCGGATACGTCGTCCTTGCCTACACGGCGAGGGGCTTCGGTCGGTCCGGCGGCCTGGTTCATCTGGACGCGCCGGAGTACGAGGTGGCGGACGCGAACAAGCTGATCACCTACCTGGCCACGCTGCCGCAGGTGTCGAAGGACGCGCCCGGCGACCCGCGTGTGGGCGTCGCCGGCTCGTCCTACGGTGGCGCGCTCGGGCTGCTCGCGGCGGGCAATGACAGGCGGATCGACGCGGTCGCGGCCGACATCACCTGGAACGACCTGTCGCAGGCGCTGTTTCCGAACGCCGTCCCCACCGATCAGGCGGCCCCCGCCACCGGCCAGCCAGCCGCCGACCAGCCAGCCGCTGACCGGGCGGGCGTCTTCAAGAAGCAGTGGGCCGGCGTGCTGTTCACCTCCGCCGCGGCCCAGCAGCCCGGTGAGTGCGGACGGTTCGCGCCGGACCTGTGCGCCGCCTACCAGCGGGCGGCCGCCACCGGACAGGCGGACGCGACGATCCTGTCGCTGCTGCGGGCGTCCAGCCCTGCCAGCGTGCTCGACCGGATCACGGTTCCGACGCTGCTCATCCAGGGCGAGCGGGACTCGTTGTTCTCCCTCGGCCAGGCGGACGCGAACGCCCGTGGCATCGCCGCCCGGGGCACGCCGGTGAAGGAGGTCTGGCGAACCGGCGGCCACGACGGGACGACGTCCACCGACGTCCTGGTCCGCAACGTCGACGACTGGTTCGCTCCGGTACTGCTCGGGCACGGGCAGCTCGACACCTCGTTCGAGGTCGGCGTGCCCGGCAGCAGCATCTCCACCCAGACCGGGCAGACCGTCCCACGGGTCCTGCGCGCGGACGACGCCGCGACGAGCCGACGGACCGACCGCGTGACCGTCGCCGGCCCGCCGCAGACCATCTACGCGCCGGCCGGTGGCAGTCCGGCCGCCATCACCACCATCCCGGGCCTGGGCAACCTACTTGCCAACGCGACCGCGCTCTCGAGTTCGGCGGGGTCGATCTCGGGGTCGGGATCCGAAACCGGGGCTGAAACCGGGGCCGGGGCCGCGGCCGGGCTGACTGGTCTGGCCACGATTCCCGGCCAGGTGGCGGCGTTCGTGTCTGAGCCGCTGCCCGTGGGGATGCTCGTGGGCGGATCATCGACGATCGCCCTGCAGGTGACCGCGCGGGATACCACCGACGCGACGCTGTTCGCCTCACTGCTCGACGTGCCGGCGGACGGGACTCCCGACCTCCCGAACGGCCTGGTGGCGCCGATCCAGCTCACCGGCCTGCGGCCTGGCGAAGCGAGGACCGTGACGGTGGCCCTGCCGGGCATCGTGACCCAGATACCTGCCGGTCACCGCATCGTGGTCGCCATCGGCACCACAGACTCGGCCTACCAGCTGCCGGCCTCCCCCCGCAGCTACGTCATCGCGCTGGCCGGCACGTCGCTGCGCGGTGACCTGGCCATCGCCACGATCGACGGGCACATCGGGGGGGCCAGCCTGCCGTGGATCTGGCTGGTGGTGGGTGGCGCGGCGATGGCGGCGCTCGTGCCCGGCGCGCTGGTCGCGCGCCTGCGCCGCCGGCGCCGGCGTGCCGTCGACGCCGAACTGACGACGGTGCCGGTGGTGATCGAGGGCCTGGTCAAGGAGTACGGCGACGGGTACCGCGCGGTCGACGGGGTGAGCTTCCGGGTGGAGGGCGGCCAGGTCGTGGGGCTGCTGGGTCCGAACGGCGCGGGGAAGACCACGGCGCTGCGCGTGCTCATGGGGCTGATCAGGCCGACGGCGGGCACCGTGCGCCTGTTCGGTGAGCTCGTCGAGGCGGGGGCGCCGGTGCTCGCCAAGGTCGGGACGTTCATCGAGGGCCCCGGGCTGCTGCCGCACCTGTCGGGCCGGGACAACCTGCGCCTGTTCTGGGCGGCGACCGGCCGGCCGCCGGCGGACGCGCGGTTCGACACCGCGCTGGAGATCGCCGGCCTGGGATCGTCGGTCGAACGGCCGGTCAAGACATACAGCCAGGGCATGCGCCAACGCCTGGCGATCGCGCAGGCGATGCTCGGGCTGCCTGAGCTGCTGGTGCTCGACGAGCCGACCAACGGCCTGGACCCGCCGCAGATCGCCGAGATGCGGGAGGTCCTGCGCCGCTACGCCACGACGGGCCGCACCGTCGTGATCTCCAGCCACCTGCTCGCCGAGGTGGAACAGACCTGCACCCACGTCGTCGTCATGCACAAGGGGAAGCTCGTCGCGGCCGGGTCGGTGGAGGAGATCGTCGGCATGGGCAGGACGCAGCTCTCGGTCGCGGACCCGGAGGAGGCGCAGCACATCCTGGCGGCCGCCGGCGTGCCGTCACAGATCATGCCGGCCCAGCGCTCGTTGGAGGAAGTGTTTCTCAGGATGGTCGGCGCGGATCAATGACGACACCACCCGGCAACGAGCTCGGCGAGTTTCGGCCGCCTCCCACCCAGCGCGGCGCGCACGACCTGCTGGTGGACACGGCCGAGTCCCACGACGCCGAGACCCGCGACACCGGCTTCCGGCCCGAGCGCACGCTGCGAACACGCGTGGAGTTCGTCCGGCAGCTACGCCGCCGGCGGACCCACCTGGTCGCCCTGATCCTCCTGCTGTTGCCGCTGGCCATCGCGCTCGCCTTTCAGGCGAGCTCGCCCGGGTCGGCGTCGGGAAACAACAACGGCAACTTCTCGGGACCGCTGCTGGCGACGCTGGCGACGAAGGGGGCGATCAACTTCGCCCTGTTCACCGAGTTCGCCTCGGCGTCGTTCCTGCTGGTCGTGCTGGTCGCCCTGTTCTGCGGCGACACGGTGGCGAGCGAGGCGAGCTGGTCCTCGTTGCGCTACCTGCTCGCGATCCCGGTGCCACGCGCGCGGCTGCTGCGGCAGAAGCTGATCGTCGCCCTGTCGTTGAGCCTCGGCGCGAACGTGCTGCTGCCCGCCTGGGCACTGCTGGTCGGTGGCCTGTTCTTCGGGTGGGCGCCGGCGCAGTCACCTCTGGGTGGTTCGTTCACCACCGGGGAAGGGCTGACGAGGCTGCTGATCGTCGTCGGCTACGCGAGCCTGCAGTCGCTGCTGGTCGCGGCGCTCGCGTTCCTGTTCGGCGTGCTCACCGACGCCCCGTTGGGCGCGGTCGGCGGCGCCACCATGGTCGTGGTCCTGTCGAACATCCTCGACTCGATCGCCGCTCTGGACCCGTACCGCAGGTTCCTGCCCACCCACTTCCAGTACGCCTGGCTCGACGCGATCGGACCCGGCGTCCAGTGGGACAACATGATGCGCGGAAGCGGCCTGGTCCTGGTCTACTCGGCGGTCCTCTTCGCCCTGGCCTGGTGGCACTTCCAGCGCAAGGACATCGTCAGCTGACGCCTCCGGCCGGGGCCTGACCGCGAGACGAGTGTGCACTCACCTATCTAAGGTAGCGAGCGTTCGCTCATGATGCTACGGTCCGCCGGGAGGCCGGGAGAACAGCCCAGGGAGGCGGACGTGTCGACGGATCCGCGTTACCGGCGGGGCCCCGGGTTTTACTCGCCACGAAGACCGGCATCGACCGGGTGGTGGCCGCCGCCCGCCTGGCGTCCGGCGATGGTTCATGGCCGGATGAGCCCGGCCGGCCGCGCTGTCGCCACCCGTGCGGCCGGTCTTTCCGGATCAGCACCGACTAGCGGACGTCCCCGCTGAGTCCTCGAGGAGTGAGTGGCATGGCGATCCAGACCATCAACCCGGCGACCGGCGCCGTCCTGAAGACCTTCGACCCGCTCAGCGCCGACGAGATCGACGCCAAGATCGCCCGCGCGGCCGAGACGTTCACGAGCTACCGGCGCACGACGTTCGCCGAGCGCGCCGGCCTGCTGCGCGCGGCGGCGGACCTGCTCGACGCCGAACGCCGCGACATCGCCGTGACGATGACGACCGAGATGGGCAAGACGCTCGCCTCCGCCGAGGCCGAGGCGGCCAAGTGCGCCAAGGGCCTGCGGTTCTACGCCGAGCACGCCGAGGCGTTCCTGGCCGACGAGCCGCTCGACGACCCGGCCGCCGTCGGGGCGAGCCGGGCGTTCGCCCGCTACCAGCCGCTCGGCGTCGTGCTCGCCGTGATGCCATGGAACTTCCCGCTGTGGCAGGTGACCCGGTTCGCCGCGCCCGCGCTGATGGCCGGCAACGTCGGCCTGCTCAAGCACGCCTCCAACGTGCCGCAGTGCGCGCTCTACCTGGGAGACCTGTTCGCCAGGGCCGGCTTCCCGGAGGGGGCCTTCCAGACCCTGCTGATCAGCGCGCGCCAGGTCGAGGCGGTGCTGCGCGACCCGCGGGTCGCCGCCGCCGCGGTCACCGGCAGCGAGCCCGCCGGCCAGTCGGTCGCGTCGATCTGCGGCGACGAGATCAAGAAGACGGTGCTCGAGCTCGGCGGCAGCGACCCGTTCGTCGTCATGCCGTCGGCCGACCTGGAGCGGGCCGCCACGGTCGCCGTCACGGCCCGGTGCCAGAACAACGGCCAGTCCTGCATCGCCGCCAAGCGGTTCATCGTCCACGAGGACGCCTACGCCGAGTTCGCCCGGCTGTTCACCGAGAAGATGGCCGCCCTCACGGTCGGCGATCCCATGGCCGCGGGCACCGACGTCGGGCCGATCGCCACCGAGCAGGGACGCGTCGATCTGGAGGAGCTGCTGGCCGACGCCGTCGCCAAGGGCGCGACGGTGCTCTGCGGCGGGAAGTCGCAGGAGGGCCCGGGCTGGTTCTTCCCCCCGACGGTCGTCGCCGACGTCACCGACGCCATGCGGCTACACCTCGAGGAGGCGTTCGGCCCGCTGGCCACTCTCTACCGGGTGCCGGACCTCGACGCGGCTCTTGAGATCGCCAACGCCACCACCTTCGGCTTGGGCTCGAACGCGTGGACCAATGACCCGGCCGAGCAGGACCGGTTCGCGAACGAACTCGTCGCCRGCGCCGTCTTCATCAACGGCATGACGACCTCCTACCCGGAGCTCCCCTTCGGCGGAGTGAAGCGGTCCGGCTACGGGCGTGAGCTCGGCGCTGTCGGCATCCGGGAGTTCTGCAACCAGAAGTCCGTCTGGGTGGGCTGACCCCAGGGACGAAGCCATCCATTTATATCGTTGGGAGGACATGTACCAGGAGGCTCGTCACACGGCTGCCTCCGCCGACCTGGGTTGGGGAGAAGCATGACAGCGGCGAGCACCGCCACCGCGCCAAAGATCGACCTGCTCGACGCGGCGTCGTTCGCGAACGGCCAGCCACACGACCAGTTCAGCTGGCTGCGCGAGCACGACCCGGTACACCGCCACGACGAGCCCGACGGCCCCGGCTTCTGGGCCGTCACCCGCTACGAGGACGTCCGGCACGTCGCCCGCGACCCGGGCACGTTCTCCAACTCGCCGTCCGTGCAGATCGCCGACATACACGGCGACGGCGCTTCGGTGGGCGACCACCAGATGATGCTGATGATGGACCCGCCTCGGCACAGCAGATACCGCAAGCTCGTCAGCCCCGACTTCGTGCCCCGCTCCGTCAAGCCACTCACGCACCGGGTCGAGGCGCTCGCCCGGCGGATCGTCGACGCGGTCATCGAACGCGGCGAGTGCGACCTCGTCGACGACCTCGCCGGCGAGATGCCGTCCCTCGTCATCGCCGACCTGCTCGGCATGCCACTGGAAGACGGCCGGGAGCTCTACAAGCTGACCGAGCTGATCCACGCCGTTCCGGACACCGTGCCGGAAGGCACCCAGCTCAACGCGGCGATCAAGATGTTCACCTATGCGAGCGAGCTCCAGGCGTCCAAACGCCGCAACCCCGGCGAGGATCTCTCCAGCCGGCTGCTGGCCGCCGAGGTCGAGGGCCACCGCCTCGACGAGATGGACTTCAACCTGTTCTTCATGCTTCTCATCGACGCCGGCGGTGACACCACCCGCCAGCTCGTCGGCGGCGGCCTGCACGCCCTGTTCGAGCACCCGGAGGCGCGGGCCGCGCTGACGGCCGACCTGGACGGCCGCCTGGACCCGGCGATCGAGGAGATGCTCCGCTGGGTCAGCCCCGTCGTCTACATGCGCCGGACCGTCACGACCGACACCGAGCTGCGCGGCCAGAAGATCAGCGCGGGCGACAAGGTCGTCATGTACTACGGCTCCGCCAACCGCGACGAGCGGGTGTTCACCGACCCCCAGACGTTCGACATCACCCGCTCCCCCAACGACCACATCGCCTTCGGCAGCGGCGGCCCGCACTTCTGCCTCGGCTCCCACCTGGCCCGCGTCGAGATCGCCGCGCTGCTGCGCGAGATCCTCACGCGGATGCCCGACATCGAGCCCGCGGGGCCGACCACCTGGCTGCAGTCGAACTTCATCTCCGGCCCCCGCCACCTCCCGATCCGCTTCACCCCGGGCCCGAAACTCGGCTGAGGACGGCGCGACGGCCGATCGATCACCCGGTTGCCGAGGGTGACAGCGCGGTGGATTCCCGGTTGGTAAGACCCACGATCGATCTGTGTCAGCAGGCACAGGCGTTGGCACAGGTCAGGCTCGCGTCATGGCGTGCTTCTTGCGGGTCATGACGGTACCCAACGGCCGGTGACCAGGTCGGTCCACAGGCGACGAATCGCCAGGCTGTTACGGTCGGCGCGCGCGTGGGCGTTCAGGTGCCGCGCGAGCGGGAACGGCGTCGGCAGCAGCTCGAGCAGCGCTCGGTCCTCGGTCTCGACGGCGATGTCGAAGGCCAGGATGTCGGCGGCCGGACGGTCCTGTTCGGTGTCCGTGCGCAGGACGATCTGTACCAGTCGACACCGTTCGTCGTCGACCGGGGTGATCGCTTTGATCATCAGGTGCCGCAGACCGTCCGGATAGGCGATATGGATACGCGCGAAGAACGGCGCGTAGAGGTCGGAGACGGTGGTGCGGGTCGTCGCCCCGGTCTCACCGGGGCGGGACTCGACACTGACCTGACCACACGAGCGCAGGCCGTAAGGCTCGCGGGTGACCGTCGTATCGGCCAACTCGGCGCGGTCCGGGTTTCCGAACGTGTTCCGGTGCACGAACGCGATATGTGCCGGATCGAAGTTGTTCTCCAGCAGGTGCGGCGCGGTGCACGCAAAATCGAACTCGTACTCCGGCACTACCCGCCACGCGGGGTCGTCGTACTCCGGCAACGGCGGGATGTCCACGATCGGATCGTCGGCCAGGCACACCCACACCATCCCGTAGCGCTCTCGCGTCGCGACCATGGTCAGACCGCTCTTCGTCGGGTGTGGCGCGTCGGGGAACTGCGGAATGCGCCTCGTCCGTCCGGCGCCGTCCCATTCCCAGCCGTGGTAGGGACAGACCAGGTGACAGTTCGCGATCCAGCCCCGTGAGAGCGGTGCGTCCCGGTGCGCGCACCGGTCCAGCGCGGCGCTGGCTGGGGCGTCCGCGGAGGGCCGCCACAGCACAAGAGGGGTGCCCAGCACCGTCAACGCCACCGGCTCGTCGCCCAGGCTGCGGGCCAGACAGGCGGCGTACCAGAACCTACGAAAGACCGGATGTTCCGAGATCACCAAATGATCGGGCCGATCTACCCGCTCCTGGCGCTCGTCGCCGAACTTCTGTGGGGCGGTCCTCATCTCGGGACTGTCCTCCGAGGGCCGCGTGGAGGCGGTGACCACCGCCGGCTACCCACGAGGCCGCGCCCTCAGTACACACACCAGGCATAGCCGGCCGGTTTCGGTGACGTTGCGACCTGACCTGCCTCGCGGCGTCGCTCAACTGCCCATCACACCTCGCGCTGTACACCTCGCCGCTTCGCTGCAGTTGGCCGTTCGCTGCGGTCAATGGCCGAGCCCACAATCGAGGCCATTGGCCAGCCCCGGGCACCGTGGCAGCGGGCTGGTGCTCGGCCGGCCGAGGACGACCCGACGTCACCCGGCCTACCGCGCGCCCGATGGCTGGAGATGTTGCAGGAGGACGTAGAGCGAGTCGTCCCAGCTGAGGCGRCCGCCGCCATGGGTGTGGATCGCGTCGTCGTCGACGTGTCGGGTGGCGGCGATCAGCTGCTCGACCGGATCGGAATCCCCGCCGGAGTGGCGCCGCCGATCTGGCAGATCCGCGCGCTGGTCGAGACGGGGCGCCGGGACGATCTCGAAGCCGTCCGGCAGCGTCGCCACGATCCTGCCGTCGTCGCGGCGGCGCAGCGCGATGCCTTCGTCGTGGATCAGTCGGTGATGCCGGGAACACAGCAGTGTCAGGTTCTCCAGGTCCGTCGCACCCGCGTCCGCCGCCCAGGTACGCAGGTGATGGGCCTGCAGCCATCGAGTGTGGCTACAACCCGGGTACTGGCAGATCCCCTGGTCCCGGGCGTAGACCGCCTCCCGGAGCCGCTGGGTCGGCAGCCGACGCCGTCGCCCGAGTGCCAACGGGTTGGCCGCGTCGTCCTGGACGAGCGCGCGCACGAGCACGTCGCACCCGAGCCGGGACAGCACCGCCCGAGGCAGGCCGATGCCAGGGCCGGCGTCACACCGCAGCAGCCCGCGCGCCAGCCGGCTGACCGGATCGTTTCCGATCACCGCCGCAAACCCGCCAGCCGCCGCGATCCCGTCGTCCGACGTGGACCGCTCGTCCAACGCGAATTCGTTCCCCGTCGCGGACTGGTCGTCCGGCGCGGACCGATTCCCTGTCGTGGACCGGTCCGCCGTCGCAATCCTGCTACTCGCCACCGCGCTCTCCACCACCTTTCCACGCGCGGACCGCTCCCCCGCTGACAGCCCGCTGCCGCAGTCCCGGCCCGCTCCGTCGGCGGTCGGCGGCGAGGCCCCGCCCTCACCTCCGTCTCCCCGCCCAGCGGCGAGCCGTTCACCGGCCACCAGTTGACCGACCAGCAGGGTCTCCGCGTCAACATGCACCGTCAGCGTGTGCGCTGGGTCCATCAGCGCGGGCACAGGCCGGCACAGGAATCCCTCCGCGAGCGAGACCAGGGCGTCAGCGTCAGCGCGGCGATCACGCGGCGCGGCCACTATCTCGCCGTCCACCGACACAGGCCCGGGCTCGCCGTCGACCGGTGGTGGCGTGACGTCGTCCAGGGCCGCCCGGGCCGCGTCGATGGCCACCGACAGCCGGGCGCCCTCCTCCGCCGTCAGGACCGCCGACAGCCGGAACAGGCCGTCCGAGCCCGTCCGCCACGAAACCTTCCGCGCCGCCGACYGCTCCGACGGGTCCGCGGTCAGCTGGTGAAATCGGGACACGAGCCGCTCCAGCTGCCCGGCCGTGCAGTGCAGCGCATGAGCCAGCCACGACGGCTCCGACGCCGGCTCGGCCACCCGCGCCACCGCCCGTACCTTCGAGTACGACAGCCGCCCGGCCGCGAACGCCGCCCGCACCGCCGGCAGCCCCTCCAGTGCCCGGGCCACGGCCACGTGCTCCTGCGCCGTGCGGACCGAGATGCCACAGCGCCACGACAGCCACTGCGCGCACGTCGACATCCCGAGCCCCGACCACCCMTGACGTCGGTCGAACGCCGCGAGTACCCGCAACATCTGGCACGTCGCCGCCGCGATTCGCCCCGCCCACCCACAGATCTCCGCCTCCAGCTCGGGCAGCGGAGCCGTCTCCACCTCCAGCCCGGCCGAGCCGGATCCCACCATGCTGATCTTCTCCGCGCCGCTGATCTTCTCAGCGTCGAACTTCTCGTCGGACATCGCCACCACCGAGGTCAAGGAGTGCCAGGCCCAGTAACGGGCCGTCGATGCCGCCCGTCGATGCCACGACGATCGCACGCCGGTCCGACAGTTTTTCCAGGTCAGGGACCCGCCCGTACCTCCGACGGCCGGCCCCAGCCTGGGCCGCCGCCAGTCACGTCCATGGCGTGAGCCACGAGCCGTGCCGAAGACGCGTTCCGCGGCGTGCACCGGCCGGCCGCCGCCCGGCGGCTCGACGGCACGATGCCCGGCCGCCCGGCAGCGGCTCGGCGGCACGACGGACGACGGCCAGGCAGCGGCTCGACGGCCCGCCAGCGGCTCGACGGCCCGGAGGCGGCTCGACGGCTCAGCGAGCAGGCGAGCATGCGAGCATGCGAGCCAACCTCGCCGTGCGCCGCGGGCAGTCAGCGCACCCGCCGCGCGCCGCGCGTCATCAGGTCCCCGGCGAACCAGCAGGACGGAACATGCCGCATGGACAACCGTGCTCCGACCGGTGGATCTTCGCGTTCCGCGGCGCGCACCGATCTCCACCGGTCGCGGCAGGATGCCCCTAGGGACGCGCCTGGATCGCTTTCTGGGCTAGCGATCTTTGGTCGCTGGGAGGTCTTCACATCCGTGTCACGTTTCTGCAGGTGAGTGTGGCCCTTCGCGGCGGACGCCTTGATGCGGACGCTTTGATGTTGCGCAGCGCACAGCCCAGCTCACCGGCCAGGTCGACTTCTGTCACCTCAGAGCCGTGTTCGCTGGCACGCCGAGCCCGGCGCTGGCTGTGCTCGCCGCGGTGCGGGCCCTGTGAGTCTTGGCCCCGAATGACTCGGGCCCGCGGACCGACTGGCGGGAAGTTCTGGCTATGATCTACCGCAAGCACCTGCGCCACGGGGGGCGGATTCGTCCGCATACACGCGCGGGAGTCACGTCGTCATCCTGACGTTGGGTTGCCGGCCCCGGTTTCCGGCAGGCCCGCCTCTACGTAGAGGCACGTCCGGATAGGCGTGGCTGGCTCGACGGTGGACGCTGCTCAACAGCGCTTCGTCATATCCGGGGGACGAGGCGCGGGTGTGGAGCACCGTCGTGTTGTCCGTCGACCCCATCGGGGTCTGGATCCCGTCCTTCATGCCGTGCGCGGCGACCGCGGCGCGGCGGTGATCCGATGTTCCACGCCTACTTGGACGAGTCCGGCTCCGATCAGGCTCGCGATCCCCACACCTACCTGCTGGCTGCGGCAATCTGCGAGCCCGCCAAGCTCGATCAGCTCCGCTCCACCATGCGCGACCTGCTGCTTCCCGGACAGGTCAAGGTTCACTGGCGCGCGGAGCAGGAGAAGCGCCGTCGCCAGATCATGGAAACCGTCGCGTCGATCGCTCTTGAGCACATCGTCGTCATCCGCGACGGCAGAGAAGGCGAGCGCAGCGAACGCCGGCGCCGCCACTGCCTGGAACGCATGCTCTTTGAACTCGACCAGCTCGGGGTCGAGCAGGTCGTGGTCGAGTCGCGCGGCCGCAAGGACGATCAGCGTGACCGCGGGATGCTCGACATTTTGCGAACCCAGAAGGTAGTCCGGGGCCAGCTGCGCATGGACCACAGGCCCGGCCCAGAGGAAGCCCTCCTCTGGATCGCCGACGCGATCTGCGGAGCTGTGACACGCGACCGCACAGGGGATCCGCAGTTCCTCGAAACGGTCTCATCCCGACTGACGGTCATCTCCATCGAATGCTGACCGATCTACGCAGCGCGAAGCCCCGGGCCCTGTCGTCCGGCAGGAAGTCCCGGGGCTCACTTCCATCCCCACCGCGATGGGAACGGCACCAGTCCGATCGTGCGGATCCTCGACACCGAAGTCAACCTGTCGACGCGAGTAGTTACTGGACTGCCCGGTGTGTCCGGAGCCTCCGCCCACACCGGTGCCGGTTCAATAGGCCTG
Organism: Pseudofrankia sp. EUN1h; assembly: GCF_001854645.1. Taxonomy (NCBI): domain Bacteria; kingdom Bacillati; phylum Actinomycetota; class Actinomycetes; order Frankiales; family Frankiaceae; genus Pseudofrankia; species Pseudofrankia sp. EUN1h. The sequence continues at coordinate 50,617 of NZ_MBLN01000065.1, forward strand.
TATCGACAGCTACGTCCCACTCGACGCCCCAGGCTGCCCAGCGCGACCGGTCTCGGCGCAGGAGGCCGCCTGACGCCGGCCGACGAGCAGGTCAGCTTGGAGCTCGCTGGACCGGCGGAGGCCGCTTGCGCGGGTGGCTGTTGCCTGGTGAGATCCCTTTAGATCTTTGGTGCCGGCTTGACGTCCTTCTGGGAGCAAACCATGAACACCGCCACGGCGAATGGCGCGAGCGACACCGGCCGGGTGCACGAGGAGCTTGCCTGTTACCTGCTGGCCGGGCAGCCGAAGTCGTCGCATGACATCGTCGTCGAGGCCGCCGAGGCCGAACGGCTCGGCCTCGGCACCGCCTACATCTCGGAGCGGTTCAACAAGAAGGAAGCCGCGGCCCTGTCCGGCGCGGCGGGCGCCGTCACCGAACGCATCACCATCGCCACCGGGGCCACGAACCACAACACCCGCCACCMCATGGTGACCGCCGGCTACGCCCGCACGATGCAGAGCCTCACCGGCGGTCGCTTCGTCCTCGGGCTCGGCCGTGGGGTCCCGCGGATGCAGGACATCTACGGCATCCCCCGGGTGACGACCGCGCAGCTCGAGGACTTCACCAACCTCATGCGCCGGCTCTTCCGTGGCGAGGTCATCATCGGCCACGACGGTCCGGCCGGCTCCTGGCCGGTGCTCCACCTCGACGCGACGCTCGACGAGCACCTGCCGATGGGCATCGTGGCGTTCGGGCCGAACACGCTCGAGCTGGGCGGGCGGGTCTTCGACCAGGTCGTGCTGCACACCTTCTTCACCGACGAGACCACGGCGCGCGCCGTCGCGACGGTGAAGCGCGCCGCCGAGGAGGCCGGGCGCGACCCCGACTCCGTCAAGGTCTGGTCCTGCTTCGCCACGGTCGGCGAACACGTCCCCGCCGACCAGCGGCTCATGAAGCTCGTCGGCCGTCTCGGCACCTACCTCGAGGGGTACGGCGACCTGCTCGTACGCACCAACGGCTGGGACCCCAAGGTGCTCGAGCGGTACCGGGCCGACCCGATCATCGCCGGCATCCGCGGCCTCGACGTGACCGGCACCCCCGAGCAGCTCCAACACGCCGCCACACTCATCCCCGCCGAATGGCTCGAACCAGCCGCCACCGGCACCCCGGCCCAGTGCGTCGCCGCCGTCCGCAACCAGCTCGCCCTCGGCTGCGACGGCGTCATCATGCACGGCGCCACCCCCGCCGAGCTCGCCCCGATCGTCGCCGAATACGAGAAGACCGCCCAGCCATAGCCAGATGACCAGCCGACCAGACGAACTCAGGGGGATTCGTAGCGGCTGGCCTCGAACCAGCCGCGGCACGGACCGTCCCACCCGGGCACCCTGGCCCGCACGAGGGTGCGCCAGTACGGCCACTGCTCCGGTTCCTGGCAGGTGTGGGCCATGTCGAAGGAGACGCTCGGCATGATCGGTTCGAGCTCCACCTCGATCGGGGCGCCGTCGGCGTCCTCGAAGCGCAGCGTTCCAGGGGTGATCGTCCGCGTCTTGTCGTCGTACCCGACGGTCCCGCCGACCCAGCGCAGCCGGCGCGGCTCGGCGGAGCCGTCGCGCAGGTATCCGGAGCCGCGGCCGTACCTGGGCGAGCCGACGAAGTAGAGCTGGCGGTCGCCGCCCTGCAGGTCACCGATCGCGAACGGCAGCCGCCACTCGCGCGGCCCCCACGACCGGTCCCGGTGCGCGCCGGCGCGCACCGGGCGAGCGTCGCCGCCGACGGCGACGGTCCCGAACGCCCGGAGAGACTGCTCGAAGCGGTCGGCCGGATACGACGGCCGCGGCGTGTCGGTGCCCGGTGCCGCGCCGACGCGCTCGCTCGTGGCCGCGCAGGTCAGGTCGATCGAGACGGGCACCTGGGCGCCCGCGTCGGCGCCGGACCGGGTGAGCAACGTTCCGGCGAAGGTGAAGCGCGCGCCGGCCAGCGGCAGCTCCGGGCGCCAGCCGAACCGAAGGGCCCACCTGTCGTAGGAATGCCCGGCGGCAAGGTCGAAATCGGCGAGCACGAGCCGGGACTCCTCGACGCCGAGCCACGCGTCGTCGACGTGGACGAAGCACCAGAGCATCGCCCGGCGCTGGTTCGGCAGGAGCCCGACGCGGAAGAAACCGGCTGGCCCGCCGTCCAGGTCGATCCAGGAGAAGTACCAGGACTCGTTCCACGACCAGTCGTCCGGGTCGGACGGATGCACGTTCTCGTCGTCGGCGGTGAACCTCGCGGATGACTCAGGCATGGGTCGCCCTTTCCACGCACGCCTCCCAGCGGGCGACCAGCGGGTTGGCCGATTCGATTCCCTCGTCCGCCAGACCCCACTGGATCATCGCCCGGGTGGCCGTGACGCAGAGGATCGTCACGCCGAAGGCCGTCCAGTAGGCCGGGTCGTCGACGGCCCGGCCGGTCGCGCGGCTCCACCGGTCCCAGGTCTCGGCGGCGGACGGAAGCCCGTCGAGCGGTTGTTGCGCGCCTGACCGGTGCAGGTCGTCGAAGAAGATGCTGTAGGCGACGTCGGCGGCGGGATTGCCGACGTAGGCCACCTCGAAGTCGACCAGCGCCCGTGCCTCGTTCCCGTCGATGAGGCAGTTGGCGATCCGGGCGTCGCCCATGCAGACCGCCGGCGCGTCGTCGGCGCCCGGTGGGACGTGGTCCCGCAGCCAGTCCAGCGCGCTGAGCTGCCTGGGCACCGAGGACGCCGGTGCGGCGTCCAGCAGCGCTGCCCGCCAGTAGTCGAGGACGTCGAGCACGCCGCGCGGGCCGTGACTCGCGTCGGGAACCTGGCGCGCGTCGACCGCGTGCAGGGCGGCGAGCGCGTCGTGGAAGGAGTCCCAGATCGCCCGCCGGGCATCCGGGTCGACGGTCCGCAGCCAGGCGTCCTCGTGCGGGCCCGCCATCGACGAGTCGGCCAGCCCGCGTCCCGCCACGCGCTCCATGACGAAGCATCGCCGGCCGGTGGCGGTGCCGGTGTCGACGGCGAGCACGTCCGGGACCGGCCCGCCCAACCCCCGGATGGCGGCGAGGATCCGCGCCTCGCGGCAGGCGTCCCGCCGGTACACGACGCTCGGCTCCCCGGGAGCCTTGAGGATCATCGGCCGGACGCCGTCGCCGCCGATGACGGCGTCGACGCGCCACACCCCGCTGGAGTGGCCGCCGGGCAGCTTKCTGACCACCGCCGACGACACCGCGGGGTCCAGGCTCTCGCTCAGCCAGGCCGCGATACGCCGCGCGTCGACGCCGTCGACGCCGTCGGGGTCGGGGTCGGTCGCGCGCTGTGCGTCGACGCTGACGGTGTCGATCGGTGCGCCTGGGTCGTCGCCGGCGGGTAAGCCGGGTTCGTCGTCCGGTACCGGGTCGGGGCTCACGTCCGAGCCCGTTCGATGTCCATGCGGCCTCCTCGCGCGACGGCTCCTGCGCTGCTCGCAGAGGTTAGGCCATACGTCTATATGTCTTCAATGCCCGCGCGGCATCTGCGCCCGCGCGGCAGCCGCGCCCTGGGGCTATGGCCGGGCGGGACGCAGCCGGGGCGCGGCCGCCAGACGGGCGGTCGCCAGGGCGCTGAGCCTGCCGACGCCGGCGTCGGTCAGGCGCACCAGGCAGGTGTCGCCGTGGCGCTCGGCCGTCGCCCGGGCCGGGCCGACCGCGAACGGCCTCAGGTAGCGCAGCGTCAGGGACTCCAGGAACACCGGGGTGTCGGACAGCGAGGCCGCGGCCTCCTCGGCGGCCAGCGCGACCAGGCCGCCCTGGATCCCGCCGGACGCGTTGAGCCCGTCCAGCTTCCGGGGGACCTCCGCCGTCCCGGGGTTCTCGACCACGGACCCGGCCCGCTCGGCGAACGGCATCGACAGCCGGCCGGCCTCCTGCCGAAGCGGCGGCCGGAAGTCGGGGGGAAAGACGTGGCTCGGATCCGGTGAGGCGATGAACGACACCAGCGCAAGCGCGGCCGGCGCGGCGGACCCCTCCACGTGGAACCTGGCCTCGGTCACCATGACGGTCCGGCCCAGTTTGACCATGCTGGCCTCGATCGTGACCGTGTCCCCCTCGACGGGTGGCTCGAACACCTGGACCTCGAGATCGAGCGTGAGCGGAATGCGCGGCGCGATCGCGGAGATGCAGAGCGTTCCGGTGATCACGTCGGCCCAGGTGGCCAGGACCGAGGTCCGCGGCACGACGCTCCCCGGCACGCAGATCTCCGGAACGACCGCGGCGCGTCCCACCGCCAGCGGGCCGTCGATCGCGACGGAGAGACCGAGCTCGACGACGATGTGGCTGGCCGGTGTCACGGCGACATCCTTTCTGGGCTCCACCGGGCCGGTCCGCACAGCCCTGAGCATGATACATCTATATATTTAACGGAGCGAGGAGGCTGGGGACGCAGACGCCCGGAGGCCGGGAAACCTGCGCGATACATCTAGATGACTTGCCTCTCACGAGGTAGAACCTTCACCAGGACGCCCAGCGCTGTGTCCAGCTTGTCGCGTCCGGAGCGGAGATGCGCGATGACCTATCGGGTTGTGCAGTGGACCACCGGCAACGTCGGCCGACAGTCGGTCGAGGCCATACTCACCCATCCTGACCTGGAGTTAGTCGGCTGCTACGCGTGGTCGCCCGACAAGGTCGGCAAGGACGTCGGGGAGCTGTGCGGCACGGCCCCCGCGGGGGTGGCCGCGACGAACGACGTCGACGCGCTGCTCGCGCTCAAGCCCGACTGCGTCGTCTACAACCCCATGTGGCTCGACGTCGACGAGATGGTGCGCATCCTCGAGTCAGGCGCGAACATCGTCAGCACGGCGGGGTTCATCACCGGCCACTCCCTCGGCGCGGGCCGTGGCCGCCTCCAGGAGGCCTGTGCCCAGGGCCAGTCCTCCGTCTTCGGCTCCGGCATCAACCCGGGCCTGGCGAACCTGATCGCGATGGTCTCCGCCGCCGGCTGCGACCGCGTCGACAAGATCGTGGTCAGCGAGACGGCCGACGCCACCGGCTACGACTCCCCCGCCACCGAGCTGCCGGTCGGGTTCGCCCGCCCCATCGACGACCCGAACCTGCTGGCGATGACCACCAAGGGCACCGGGGTGTTCGAGGACGCCGTCCGGCTGCTCGGCGCGGCCCTCGGCGTCGAGTTCGACGAGGTGGTCTGCGAGGCGGAGTACGCGAAGACCACCGAGGATCTCGACCTCGGCTCCTGGAAGATCGACGCCGGCTGCGTCGCGGGGATCGCCGGCAGCTGGCAGGGCAAGGTGGCCGGGCGGACCATCGTCGACCTGCGCTTCCGGTGGCGCAAGGGCCAGTCCCTGGAGCCCGACTGGAAGATGGACACCGGCTATCTCATCGAGGTCCACGGCCGCCCGACGATCCGGACGAAGGTCGAAATTCTGCCGCCCCCCGACTTCCAGGGAACCACCTTCGCGGATTTCATGGTTCTGGGCATGGTCATGACGGCCATGCCGGCGGTGCACGCCATCCCCGCCGTAGTCGCCGCGCCGCCCGGAATCGTGACCTACGCCGACCTGCCACTCCCACTGCCCAGGAAAGTCGTCTCCCGATCCGCGCCAGCCCTTACGGAGAACTGATGTCCGAGCAGCGAATGTTAATCAACGGCAAGCTCGTCGACGCCGAGGGCGGCCGGGTCTTCGACAACGTCAACCCGGCGACCGAGGAGGTCCTCGGGGTCACCGCCGACGGGTCGCGCGCCGACATGGAACGTGCGGTCGCCGCGGCCCGGGCCGCGTTCGACCAGTCGGACTGGGCGCGCGACCACGCCGGCCGCAAGAAGGCGATCCTGCAGCTGCAGGCGGCGATCGAGGCCGAGGTGGAGGAGTTTCGGTCCGAGCTGGTCGCCGAGGTCGGCTGCCCGGTGATCACGACCTACGGGCCGCAGCTCGACGCGCCGCTGCGGGAGGCGCTGCGCTGGCCCGCCGAGCAGATCGAGTCGTTCCCGTGGACGCGGACACTCGAGGCGAAGGACGCCTTCGGAATGGGCTACCTCTCAGCCCGGGAGGTGTGGAAGGAGCCCGTCGGGGTCGTCGGCGTGGTCACCCCGTGGAACTTCCCGCTCGAGATCGCGCTCAACAAGCTCGGCCCGATCCTCGCCATGGGCAACACCTGCGTGCTCAAGCCGGCGCCGGACACCCCCTGGAACACCACCCGGCTCGGCCGGCTCATCGCCGAGCACACCGACATCCCGCCGGGCGTCGTCAACATCGTCCCCTCGTCCGACCACCTCGTCGGCGAGGTCATCTCCACCTCTCCCCTGGTCGACATGGTCGCCTTCACCGGCTCGACCGTCACCGGCCGGCGCATCATGGCGGCGGCGGCCGCCACCGTGAAGCCGACGTTCCTCGAGCTCGGCGGCAAGTCCGTCAACCTGTTCCTCGACGACGCCGACTTCGCCCAGGCCATCCCCAGCGCCGCCATGGTCTGCATGCACGCCGGCCAGGGCTGCGCGATGCCGACCCGGCTGCTCGTGCCGAACTCCCGCTACGACGAGGCCATCGAGCTGGCTACCGCCGCCTTCGAGGGCGTCAAGTACGGCGACCCGACCGACCCGTCGGTGCTGCAGGGCCCGCAGGTCTCCCGCCGCCAGCAGGAGCGGGTGCTCGGCTACATCGAGTCCGGCCGCGCCGAGGGCGCCCGGCTGGTGCTCGGCGGCGGCGTGCCCAAGGACCTCGACCGCGGCTACTTCGTCGAGCCGACGCTGTTCGCCGACGTCACCCCCGGCATGACGATCGCCCAGGAGGAGATCTTCGGCCCGGTGCTCGTCATCATCGGCTTCGAGGACGACGACGACGCGGTCCGCATCGCCAACGACTCCGTCTACGGCCTGTCCGGGGTGATCACGTCGGCCGACCTCGACCGGGCCAAGGGCCTGGCGCGCCGGATCCGCACCGGGACGCTCGGCCTCAACGGCGGCCTCTGGTACGGCGCCGACGCCCCGTTCGGCGGCTACAAGCAGTCCGGCATCGGCCGCCAGTGCGGCCTCGAAGGCCTGGAGATCTTCACCGAGACCAAGACGGTCAGCTGGCCCGCCTGACCCAAGCCGAACCGTGTCGGATGGGCAGGCCTATAGTTCCCTGAGTCTCAGCACTCACAATGATATGATCTTACTTATGACGCTACAACGATCCGTGACCAGGACGTTTGGTGCAGGCAGCGAGAGCGGGGCGGCGCTGCGGGTGGTGATCTATGCCCGCCGGTCTGCCGCTGGCGGGACGTCGACGGCTGATCAGGTCCGGATGGGTCAGGAGGACGCTGGCCACCACGGTTGGGCTGTGGTGGCTGTGCATGCCGAGTCTGGACAGTCAGCCAGTATGTACCGCAAGGACGGTGCGCCGCGCGCGGAATGGGCAAAGGTGCTGGATCTTGTAGCGGCCGGTGCGGTGGATCTGGTGTGGGTCCGGGAGACGTCGCGGGCGGATCGTCAGATGGCGACGTGGGCGCCGTTCCTCGACGAGCTGCGCCGTGGCKGGGTGGGCCTGTATGTGCAGGCGGATCGGCGGTTGTATGACCTGTCGGTGTGGCGTGATCACAAGACGCTGCTTGAGGACGGGATCGACAACGCGGACGAGTCGGCGAAAAAGTCCAAGCGGGTCAAGGACGGTGTCGATGACAACGTCCGCTCGGGCAAGCCGACGGGTGCCGCGCCGCTGGGGTATCGCAACGTCTATGACCCGCGCACCCGCAAGCTGACAGCGCGGGAGGTCGATCCGGCGTGGTCGGCGGTGGCGTCGGAGATGTTCGATCGGGTCGGGCGGGGTGACTCGTTGGCGAGCGTGGCCCGGTGGCTGAATGGCAAGGGCGCGCCGGTGCCTCGGGCGGGGAAGCGCTGGGATGAGCGCATCGTCCGTACCGCGTGCGAGAACCGCGCCTACCTCGCGGAACGGGTCCACACCTTCTTCGGTGACGAGATGCCCACGACGGTGCCGCAGGGCTGGCGTGCGCTGGTGAGTCGGGCGCAGTGGACGGCGGCCCAGAACGCTCTCCAAAAGATCGCCACGGTGCACGCRGTCCGGGGCCGCGCTCCGGGTGCCTATTCCAACCTGATGTCGTTCACCGCGACGTGTGGTCTGTGYGGTGCGCCGGTCGCGGTGGGCAACGCACGTGGGGTGCGGGTGTACGTGTGCTCGTCGGGTAGTCGCCACGCGGTGGTCAACCAGCAAGACACGGACGACTACGTGATGCGTCTGGTGGTGGCGCGGATGGCGCGCCCGGACCTGTTCGCCAGCCTGACGGCTGCTGACAACGACGTGATCCGTAAGGCGGAAGCCGAGGTGGAGGGGATCGAAGCGGAGCTAGCCGAGCTCGGCGCGGAGGTGAAGAACCGTTCCGGCCGTGCCCGGTTGGCCGCGCTCGACGCGATCGACGATTTGGAGATCAAACTCGGCGCGGCGCGGGAGCGGTTGGAAAAGCTCGCGGTGCCTGCCAGTCTGCGGGAACTCGCCCATGGTGCACGGGAGGACGAGAACGCGGTACGGGCGAACTGGGAGGGCATGACAATGGCGGCGCGTCGGGACGCGGTCCGGTCGTTGCTCGCCTATTTCCGGGTCCTGCCCGCCCCGGTCGTCGGGGTCAGTCCTCGGACGGGTAAGCCGATGAAGGCACGTGGAATCCGTGGGGCTCTCGATCCACGCCGCGTCGAACACGACTGGCGGGACTTCACCCAACCTGCGGCGCAGATCAGTGCAGCCTGACCAGCGCAGAGCCTGCGCGGTGGCCGGCTGGTCGTCGTGGGTGTAGTCCTGGTGGGCGTCGCGCTCGGCGGGCTGGTCCTGGTGGGCGTTGCTCTCGGGTCGCGGCCCGGCCGTGTCTGCCGGATGGCTGGGGCTAATCTCTGAACTCCGATGATCGTTTAGCCCGGTATGAGAATGTAGCCCTAAGATTGATGTTGTCTACGGCGATTCCAGGGGCCTTTACGGCCAATTCTTCTGATCTTGCCGTGAATGGCTCCGACCGGGATTCTCGGATTCGGCTGCATTTACCGGCACGGCGGTTTACAATGGTAAGCAGAACGACAACTCAATAAGGCGGCCCGGGACGGTGCGCTAACACCAATCCCGGGCCTTGATCCCAAACCTTGAGCTAGCAAGGAGTGGAACCCATGGCCATCATGGCAGATGGGGTGCGGGCTGTTGCCTTCACCCGTCACGGAGTTGGGGCGGATCGGCTCGCAGACCAGCGGCGGGCGTTTCGGGCGGCGTGCGCGGAGCGTGGCTGGGTCGCGGGTGGTGAGGTCTGCCAGATCGGTACCGGTGGCGGCCGTGGCCGTGCGTGGGCGACGGTGCGGCGGCTGGTCCGGATGCGTCGGTATGACGTGGTCGTGGTCGACGCGTTGGACACCATCGGCGCAAACGAGCGGGAGATTGCCCGGGAGCTGGTTCTCCTGCGCCACGCGGGGGTGCGGCTGCTGATCGCGTCGACCGGTTGGGACACGGTCGAGCCGCTGGTCTCGGACCTGATCGTGGGTGCCCTCGGCTCGGCGGCGGGGGTGGCGGCGTGAACGGCTGGCCGCTGGTGCGGGCCCTGACGCTGCCAGACAGCGGATATGGCCTGGAAGTACAGGTAGGCGCGACTCCAGCCGAGATCGGCACCGTCGCGGCGGGGCTCCCCCCGGCGTCGTTCGTCGATCACATGCCCGCACGGCACGCGGGAGTGGTGCTGCTATTCCGCCGGTTCCCGGACGGTGTACCCGACCCGGCGGCATCGTCCAGCGGGCCCGGCGGTGGGCAGGAAGCCGTGACGATCCCTGGCGGCTGGGTACCGGACGTCGCGGCGGTGCCAGACCGTGGCCTGACCCCGTACCAGGTCGCGGCCTACGAACTGATCTCGGCGGCGGCGGACTCGGCGATCGGGGCCCGTGTCTTCGACCTGGTCAGGCGGGAGGCTCCGGAAACGGTCGTCGCACTGGCGGGCCTGCTGCGAGACGGGACACGGGGCCGGTGCGGCTGCCGGTCGGATCGGCACGGCTCGTAGTCCAGGTGGACGGCGGCGGCCGACGATCCTGCACAGGGTTGCCGGCCGTCGCCGTTCCGGGGCCTCGGGGCTCTGCCCCGTCATACCCCTGGCTGAGCGGGGCTTCTCCGGTGGGCAGGCAAGCTCTGCTTTGCTACAGGGTTCTCGGCCGTGCAAGATCCGCCCGTCGTTGCCTGCGCTCATCGTGTCGGGTGGCGGTCTTGCGCGGTCGGGGTTCCTGTGGCAACCCTCTGGGTGCCTGCTCACCGGAGGAGACACGCGGACTCCCGCCCTGCCCTGTCCCCTCTCCGGAGGCGGCCGGGGGTTCGGGGGCTGGCCCCCGAGCACTAAACCGGACTCGCCCGGCTCACTGTCATGCCTGCGGTATCGCGCTGCCTACTGACGGATTCCGCGGTGGCCTTCACCGTCCTGGTGGTGGGGTGCGACGGGCCGACGCTCCGACGCTCCGGGTGGGTGGCAGACCCGACACGCCCGGGGTGCCGAGCGAAGCGAGGCGGGGCCCCGGGGCGTGGCGGGGCTGACGGGCCCCACCCGGAGCGGCGCGTGCGGCGCGCACGGCGCACCCCACCACGGCGGCCGAAGGCCGCCCTTGAAGATGTACAGAAAGTCTGCGACGGCGATCATCGACCTGCGCGCCGAAGGGCGTCCGTGGGGTCATCCGCGCTGTGGATCGCGCCTGCCTGCTGCTCGCTCAACCTCCGTGACCAGTAGGCGCAGGGTCAACGAGTGCTTGTCCGGAGGTAGACGGTCCATGGCGGCGTGTGCGTACTGGGTGCCGCCGTCGCGGTCACCGGCCCGCGCGAGCATCAGCCCACGGTGCAGCTCAAGATGAGTCGCGAATCGTGGAAGCGACGATGGAAGCAGGCTACGGGCGGTGTCCTGCGCTTCCACTGCGTCGCGCTCGTCGYCGAGTCGGGCGTGTAGGAGGCTGGTGAACACGTTCATGCGCCACTCAGGAACGGCGTAGTCGGACGTCTGTTCCTCAGAGCCTGCGGCGTCGAAAATGCGTCGGCCTTCGGTGAGCAGGTCAAGCGCGGTGGTCCGGTCGCCTCGGATCGCTGCTACGTGGGCGAGGCCCATGACGGCGTTCAGTCGGCCGAGTGACGGCCTGTCAGAGATCTCGAATGCCTGGCGGGCGAAGGACTCCGCGATGCCGAGYGAGGCTCCTTCGTAGCCAAGGGCGATCGCTGCCCGCCCGCGTACCCAGACTCGGGTCTGGTCGTCTTGGGATCGGTCTGCGGCGGTGGCGGCTGTCCGGTACCAATCCACGGCCTTGGACCCGTCAGCCCCGGGGAAGGTCTTCCCGAAGAGGGTGGCGAGCTTGGCGGATACGCCCCAAAGCTCCGGTCGATCTAGTTGCTGTTGGAGAACGAGCAGGTCAATGGCCAGGCGCCGTTGGATCTCGGCCGCGCCAAGGGCCATGTAGTCGGCGCCGTACGTGGCGAGCTTTTCGTGCCACTCGTCGACGTCTGGGCCGTGGCCCTGGAGTCTGGCACTGAACCCAGCGTGAATGAGGTCGCTCGCGACGAGTGGGGCGATCGACGTGGCGGCGAGATCGGTCAGAAACCTGCGGCGGTCCAACTTTTCATTCTCCAAGACTTGGAGCGGCACCTGGAGGACGGCGGCGAGGTGCCGGAGCCAGTACGGGTCAGGGCAGGTGATCTTTCCCGTCTCCCAGCGGGACACCGTCTCGCGGGTGACTGTCGTGCGGCCGGCTACCCGGCAAAGCTCGTCAGCTAGCCGGCCCTGGGACCAGCCTCGCGCCGAGCGCAGTTCTCGCACAAGTTCTCCGACTGCCACATGACCATCATGCCCCTAGTGCTGCCACTACCCGCGACAGTGCGCCACCGGCAGGCTACGTCTAGGCCCTCGGGCCGGCAGCACGGATGCCGGCCCGAGGTGCCACAGAAGCAGTCGGTTATCTGGGACGGAGGACGAGCGGGCACGCATCCGAATGACCGCACGGGACGTGCCGGGCGGCTGGTCGGGCGGCCAGGGTCGGCCCCGGTACTACAGCGCCACAGGCTACGGCTCTCACTTCGGCCTGCGGGTGCAATCCTCCGGCCGATCGCCTGATGCCGGCGCGGCGGGCCGGCGGGCGATACAGCACGGGATCCGGCATCATCGTCGACGCGGACAAGCCCAGAAGCCGGAACCGGAGGAAAGCGCGATGAAGAAAGTGCTGGAGGTAGCGTGGAAGGCAATTCGTGGCCCGGCGCAGTGGTGGGTACTGTGGGCGGCGCACTCTAAATTCATGATCGGCGTCACTGGGGTTGTGACGAACAGCGACGGTCACGTGCTCCTTTTGCGCCACCGGCTATGGCCGGAACGCCGACAGTGGGGCCTGCCGACGGGATACGCGAAAGCGTCGGAGCGATTCGAGGACACGATCGTTCGCGAGGTTCGCGAGGAAACAGGGCTCAATGTGGAGGTCGCCGAACTGGTGCACCTGAAAAGCGGCTACAGACTACGGGTCGAGGTCGCCTACGCGGCCACTTTCATCGGCGGCAAGCTCAAAATCAACCCTTCGGAGATCCTGGAGGCAAGATGGTTCCCGCCGGACCAACTACCGGAAGGGACACACGACTCTCATCGGCTCCTGATCCAGACGGCGCGCTGATCTGGCGGTCGCAACACGAGCCGCTCGCACCGAACGAGCATCTGGGCGGCCGGCTGGCAGATCGGGCTGACGCTAGTCTGCTGCTCGCTGCCGCACGAGCAACCGCCGCGCTGGACCGTGCCCACCCCGCCCACCCGGACCTGACGTTTCTATCGCTCTACGCTGTGGTCGGGGCATGGGACCAGCAGGCTCGGGAGATCTTCCGCGTCGGGACGGCGTTAGCAATGGCCCGCTGCGGACAGCTCGGGTTACACAGGATGCTTCCGCCAGATCGCGTATGGGTGGGCATCCGTTCAGAATCGGCGGAGAGGTATGGCGGGTTCCACCATGGGGGCCAAGGATACCGGCACCTCCAGATGGGCGCGGTGGTCACCCAGCACGGCTATCTACACCCGTCGCAGCCAGGCACGCCGCCTACTCTGGTAGCGCTGGATCTGCTGCGGTCGTACACACACGATTCTCTGCACTACGGAACATTCCGCGAGTATGTCATCTACGAAGCTGAGGTGTTCCGCACCCGGTACGGGATCAACCGCCGGGATCCTGGCGGGCTCTCATTCTCCGCTGTAGACCCTCCGGACGCCGAATCTACGCGGAACCTTGGCGTGGTAATGGAGGGAGCGACGGATCGGGAGGCCCGGACGGTCGCTCGCCATACGGCGGTCGCTCTCGGCCTGTCGGCGCCAGCGGACGCGTCAAACCGCGTCATGTTCCACGACACCACAGGCCAACTCACCGGCGCCGAACGCGCCAAGCTCGCCTCATGCTTGTACTCCGCCGAGACCTACGGCTGCGGCATCGACCGCTACCTTGCCGCTCTGGCCGCCTACAACCGCGAGGTAGACACCCGCTACACGGCGTTCCTCGCTGAAATCGGCGGCAGGGAGGCCGAAGACCTTCACGTGCTGATCGTGGCCGCGATGGTCACCGGGGATCTCGGCGAACTGACGCGATGGCTGGACCAGCGCCACGGCGCAGACGCCTTCGACCGCATCTTTCGCCGATCCGGCTAACTCGATCGGCGGCGCCATAGCCGGCGGGGTCACGCCAGCGGACCCGAACTTACTGACAGAGACGAAAAGTGCCGCTGCGGCACGGAACATCGTTCAGACTGGAGGAGCAATGCGCACGTCCGGCCGCATCGGACAGGAGCGAGCATGCATCGACCACACCGGCGTACCCTGCTGCGCGCGGGTCTCGCCCTTCCGGTGGCAGCGATGACGGCTGGTGCTGCCGACGCTGCCGGCGCTGGTAGCGCTACCGAAATCCGCGAGAGCATAGACAACGGGGTGGCGACGCATAACGCCCGCTGGGAGGTTACGCCGCTGGCGACCGTGTTGGACGACTGCCATCACTGGTCCTACCTCTGCGGTCAGGTCGGGACGTCCGGCGATGCCGACTGGGAGGCTACAGCCGCTCACGTCGCACTGCTCGATGCCCGAGCGCACCTCGATAGTGGCCTCCCGGATAGGGCGCTGGAACTGGCGCAACGGGCAAGGATGCTTGCCCGGGGGCATGGGGATCTGTACACCGAGCTGCGTGCGGATCTGGTCGCGGCAGGAGTGTGGGACGCTACCCGGCCCGAGAGTTACGGCGTGCCTGACGCAATCCTGGCCAAGGTGCGTACGCGCGGCCGTGTTACGTGGCTGGCGGCGACTGCCGCTGTCCTCGGGGCGAATCTGAGCGCCCGGCGTGGCGATGTCGACGCAACGGTGCTGCTGGTCAAGGGTGCCGAACGGCTTGCGGGGCAACTGGGCGCCTCGTCGCCGGGTGACTATAACCGCGCCCATGTCGCCGCGTTCAGTGCAAACGCGCTGGTTCGGGCTGGCCTGGGGAAGGCGGCTCGCCCACGGCTGAGCCTCGCGGCCTATCTGGCCGAGGATCAGGGTCCCGGGCTGCGCTCGGCGGTTGCCCTCTACGAATCGCGGGCGGCGTTGGACGGCGGCGATCGGGCGGAAGCGGCCAGCCACGCGAGGCGCGCGCTCGATATCTCCGCCGGTCGGCCGGCGTCGTGGCTTGCTCGGTCGGTGATCGAGCAGGCGCGGCAGGCTGGCGATGGGTATGGCTGGGACATGCTCGCCAACCGGGCGGGCTCCTGGCAGATGGCCTAGGGCCGACGGGTCATAGCCGTGGGGCTGACCCTGCGCTAGGCGGCATATAGGTACGGGGGCATGGGCTTGGGGCCTGTGCCCTCGTTTTCTTGTGTTTGGCTTGTTTGGGGTGTGGCTGGCTGGGTACGGTGGGGTCAGGTCATCGGGTAGACCCTTTAGAGCCCGTTAGGGCTAGGTCAAGATTCCCAGACCTGGATTAAGTACGGGTGCCGCCACACGGAAAGCTGGCCATGAGGACGACGGCCCGGGCTTCGGTGTCACCACCTACGCGCTTGGTGTGACCTCCGCGAGCAACAGCGGTAGGTATCCCGGGCGCACCCCACCTGCGGGTGGGGCGGCCTGCGGGCCTCGACTCCATCTTCGCGTTGCCTTCACCCCGGTCTGCCGCGCTGTGCGGCGTTGGTGGTGGGTGTGACGTGAGGTGTGGTCGGGCCTGCTTCCCGGGGTGGGGGCGCGGTCCCGATGACCGAGGCATCTTCGTCAACGACACCAGCAACCGAGGGCTGTAGCCGGCCTGTGCGGCTCTCCGGACGGTCGGATCAGGTGGACCTGGCGACCGGTGAGATCCGGCGGGCGTCGGCCCCGCCGACGGTGCATGTGCGGTGTAACAACCGGCGGGCGTCGGCCTGTCCGGACTGCTCGAAGCTGTATCAGCGCGATGCGCGGCGCATCGTGGTGCGCGGCCTGGACACCGGCCCCGACGGCGCGGCTGCGGTGGCGGGTGGGCCTGCCTGGTTCGTGACCCTCACCGCCCCCAGCTTCGGGCCGGTGCACTCCCGGCGGGCCAGCAAGGGCGCGGACAGCCGAGTGTGTCGGCAGCGTCGTGGAACCTGCGAACACGGCCGTGCCCTGTCCTGCCATCTGCGCCACGATGCGGATGACCGGCGTCTTGGTGAGCCGCTGTGTCCGCGCTGCTTCGACTACAGCCGCGCCGTGGTGTGGAACGCGATGGTGCCCGCGCTGTGGAAGGCCACCCGGGACCGGTTGGAATCCGCGGTGGCCTCGGCGGTCGGGCTGACGGTCACGGGGCTGCGCCGGGTGGTGCGGGTGTCGTTCGTGAAGGTCGCGGAGATGCAACGGCGGGGCCTGGTGCATCTGCACGTGGTGGTCCGGGTCGATGGCCGTGACCCGTCCGGCGAACCGACCACCCCGCCCGAGTGGGCGTACGGGGATCTGATCGCGGACTGCCTACGGGCGGTCGTTGACTCCGTGGCGGTGGCTGCTCCCGACCCTGCGGCCGTGGCGCTGTTCGACAGCTCGGGGGCGCTGCCGTCGGCGGCGTCGGTCGGCGGGTGGGCGGTGCGCTGGGGTGGGCAGGTCGACATCCGCCGGATCCGGCTGGGCTCGGACGTGGACGCGGTCAAGGTCGGTAACTACCTGGCGAAGTATCTGACCAAGTCGGTGACCGACTCCGGGGCGCTCGACGGGCCGGTGCGGTCGCTGCGTCACCTTGCCCGGCTCGGCCTGCGCGGACACACAAAGCGGCTGGTCGAGACGTGCTGGCGCCTCGGCACCGACCGGGCGTTCGCGGAAGCGTTGGATGCGGCGGCGGGCCGTCCGGCGGGCCGAGTGTCGGGGCTGATCCGCTGGTCGCACTCGTTCGGTTTCGGTGGCCACTGGCTCACCAAATCGCGGAAGTACTCCACCACGTTCCGGCAGTTGCGCGGGATGCGGCGGCGCTGGTCGCGGCTACTCGCGGCGGCGCTGTCCGGCCGTCCGCTGGGCCTGGACGACGACGGCTCGCCGGTCGTGCTCGACGAATTCGGCCGACCCGACGGCGACCCCCAAACGGAGATCATCGGACAGTGGCGCTACGCCGGACGTGGCCGTGACCCTGCCATGGCGCAGAACTCGCGCGGGGTGGGGTCGTGACGCGGCGGCGCGGGAGTGGGCCGGTGGCTGGACAGGTCGCGCTGTCCTTCGACGACCGGGCTGACGTGCCCGGAGCGGCAGACGTGACCGGAGCGGTAGATGTCGTTACGGTGTGTAGTGAAGTTCACACCTTCTACTCGGCGTCCGCCTCGTCCTCAACCAGAGCGGGGGACTGGGCGGGCGCCGAGGAAGCTGCGCCTCCCGTGGGGGTGGGGGGGTGGGCCCCGTCCCGTCCAGCGGCGTCGCATAGACGATCACGCGTTACCGGCGGGACGGCGGGCGCGRCTCGTAGTGCACGCACTGACGATCCTGCTCCGCTATCGGATCATGACCGCGTCGCGGCCATCCTGGCGGCGCAGGAAGAGGCCATCCGACGAGCGGTGGAATCGGCACCGCCGGTGCCCGTCGAGGTCGCCAGTCACCTGCGCACGCTGTTCGGCCATGTGCACATAGCCGGCGAAACTCCGTAACGCGCACCACGCTGCCCGCCGGGGATACGGTCCATCCCGGCATAGGACAACTCTTGTGAGTGCTGAGACACACATCTCGATAGGCCTGCTCATCCGCCACAATCCGTACCCGCTTCAGCGGCGCGGCGGGGCGCCAGGGCGGCGCCGAGGCAGAAGCGGGCGTCGAACCCCCGGGCTCAGGCGCTCCTCGGCATGCCCAGGATGCGCTCGGCCACGAGGTTGCGCTGAATCTGCGACGTGCCGGCGGCGATCGTGTATTGCAGCGACCACAGGTAGTCGCGCGCGGCCTCCCGCGCCCGGCCGGCGGCGCCGCCCAGCACGGGCCGGCCGAGGATCCGGACCGTCAACTCGGTGATCTCCTGGGCCAGCTCGGAGAACCGCAGCTTCACCGCGGAGCCGGTCGGGGCGGGCAGGCCGGTCCGTTCGGCCTCGGCAATGCCCAGCTGGGTCAGCCGCCACAGCGCGTCGACGCTCGCCGAGAGCCTGCCGACCTGCTTGCGCAGCGCCGAGTCGTCCCACGCCGTCTGCCCGCCGGGGCCGGTCGGGGTCGCCATCGCGATCTCGAGGAGCGCCCGGACCTGCGAGCGCAGCGTGATGATGTGCTGGGCGAACGCGGTGCCGCGCTCGAAACGCAGCGTCACGTTCGTGACCCGCCAGCCGTCGTTCTCCTCGCCGACCCGGTTCGTGACAGGAGCGCGGGCGCCGTCGAGGAAGACCTCGCAGAAGTGGCTCTCCCCGTCGATCGTGCGCATCGGGCGGACCTCGACGCCGGGCTGGTGCATGTCCAGGATCAGCCAGCTGATCCCGCGGTGCTTGCGCGCCTCGGGGTCGGTACGGACCAGCAGCTCGCAGTAGTCCGCGACGTGCGCGCGGGTGCTCCAGATCTTCTGGCCGTGGATGACGTACTCATCGCCGTCCCGGACCGCCCGGGTCCGCAGCGACGCCAGGTCCGAACCGGCGTCCGGCTCGGAGAAACCCTGGCACCAGACGTCGTCGCCGCGCAGGATCCGCGGCAGGTGGAACGCCCGCTGCGCCTCGGTCCCCTCCGCGATCAGCGTCGGGCCGGCGTGCATCATGCCGACGAAGTTCACGGAGATGTACGGCGCGTTCGCCGCCGCATACTCCTCCAGGTAGACCAGCTGCTGGCTGACCGCCACGCCGCGGCCGCCGAACGCCTTCGGCCAGTGCAGGCCCGCGTAGCCCGCGTCGTACAGCCTGCGCTGCCACGCCGTGTCGTAGGCACGCCGCGCCGGCCARTCGCCGGGCGGTGGGGGCGCGCCGTGGGCCGGCACCTCCCTGGCCAGCCACGTCCGCAGCTCGGCGCGGAAGCGCTCGTCCTCCTCGCTGTAGGTGAGGTCCATCAGCGCTCACGCTCCCACTCCTGGTCCTGGCCCTGATCCTGATCCCGGTTCGGTGTGGCGAGCAGTTCCTTGATCGCGCCAAGATCGGCCTTGCCCGACGGGGTGCGCGGCAGCGCGTCGACGACGCGGATCTCGGTCGGCAGCTCGTAGGCCGCGAGAACCCGGGCAGCGTCGGTCCGCAGCGCCTGGGCCACCTCCTTCGCCTCGAGCGCGCCGACGGCCGTTCGCAGTTCGACGGCGGCGACAGGAACGGCGCCCAGCCGTGGGTCGGGACGGCCGACGACCGCGGCGGCGCGGACCCGCGGGTCCCGCTCCAGCGCGACCCGAACGTCGTCCGGAATGATCTTGAAGCCGCCGCGGATGATCGCCTGGTCGGCCCGGCCGAGGATCCACAGGAACCCGTCGGCATCCAGGCGGGCGAGGTCGGTGGTGTGGACCCAGCCCGCGCCGTCACCGAACTGGTGCGCGCGGACCTCCAGCAGGCCCTCGGTGTCGGGCGGCAGCGGCTCGAGGCTCTCCGCGTCGACGACGCGCAGCTCGCAGCCCGCGTGCGCCCGCCCGACGCTGCCACGCTTGGCCGCCCAGTACTTCTGGTGGTCGGCCAGGTTCCAGCCCGCCACGCCGCCGCCGAACTCGGTGGCCGCGTACGAGACGAGCACCGGCACGCCGTACTTCGCCTCGAACGCGTCCGCGTCGTCCGGGGACAGCGGGGCGGTGCCGGAGATCACCGAGCGGACACTCGCGAAGACCGCCGGGTCGAGGTCGGCCTCCAGCACCATCCGCAGTGCCGCCGGCACGAGGCTGACCGTGCGTGGCCGGTGCCTGCGCACCGCGTCCGCCCACGGGTCGAGCGCGAACCGCTCCAGCAGACACAGCGCCCGACCGTCGTAGAGGCACTGCAGGACCCGGAACAGGCCACCCATGTGCACCAGCGGCGCGTTCACGATCGCGACGCCGGAACGCAGCCGAGGAGTGTCGTCCTGGTTCGACTCGTAGTGCTTGGCGCCGACGAGCCCGCGCAGGAGCATCTCGTAGCCGAGCGGGATGCGCTTCGGCGGGCCCGTGGTCCCGCTGGTCAGCATCTCGACGGCGACCTCCGGCCGCGGCGCGCCCAGGTCGTCGGGAAGCGCCCCCGAGGCGGCGACCGGCCCGCCGAGATCCGTGGCGGTGAGCACCCGGAGTCCCAGCTCCGGGTCGACGAACATCGCGATGTCGTCCGGCGTGCCGGCGAGTATCGGCAGGCCGAGGCCGGCGAGATCGGCGCGGACCCGGTCGACGCCACGGCTCGGGTTGATGGTGACGACGCAGGCCCCGGCGCGCAGAAGGCCGACGAGGATGCCGACGTGCGCCGGCCGGTTGCGCAGGAGCACCCCGACCCGAGTGCCCGGCGTGGGCACGTGGGCCGCGACCGCGTCGGCGGTCACCGCGAGCTGGCCC
The DNA here is from genome assembly GCF_001854645.1 of Pseudofrankia sp. EUN1h. Lineage (NCBI taxonomy): Bacteria > Bacillati > Actinomycetota > Actinomycetes > Frankiales > Frankiaceae > Pseudofrankia > Pseudofrankia sp. EUN1h. The sequence goes on from NZ_MBLN01000065.1 coordinate 70,476, forward strand.
CAGGTGCGCCACTCGCCGTGGAACTCCAGGAACGGGGCGGACGGGTCCAGGACGAGGGTGTCGGCGATGCGGCCGGACAGCGCGGGGCGCCCGACCTCCTCGACGCTCGTCATCGCAGCCTCGGCTGGCGCTTCGGCCGCGGGTTGGCCCTGACCTCGGCCATGCCGATCGGGTTGCCCAGACGGGTGTAGATCAATCCCTGCTCCATGGCGGCGCGGTATGGACGGTCCAGTGACTCCCAGATGGCGCGGACCGTGCCCTGGGTGGCCGACGACGGCTTCTCGGCGATCCCGGCGGCGATCTCGTGCGCCCGTTCCCACAGCCGGTCACGCTCGACGACCTCGGTCACGAGCCMGATGCGCAGCGCGGTGGCGGCGGTGACCCGCTCGTCGTTGCCCGACAGCGCGATCCGCAGGGTCTCGCCGAGCCCGATCCTGCGCATCAGGCCGATCGGCTCCAGCGCCAGCACCATCCCCTGGCTCACGTGCGAGTCGAAGAAGGTGGCGTCCTCGGAGCAGATCACGATGTCCGACTCGTTCAGGAAGTAGAAGGCCCCGGCCGTGCAGATGCCCTGCACGGCGCACACGACCGGCTTCCAGACCTTCTGCCACTTGGGCGAGAGCAGCTCGCCGGGGTCCTCGTGGTTCCAGACGTCGTCCGGCTGGCCGTAGCTCTTCTTGATGTCCAGGCCCGCGCTGAACGCCCGGTCGCCGGCGGCGCGCAGCACGACCGCGTTGACCGCCGGGTCGTCCTTGACCCGCTTCCAGACGTCGCGGATCTCCTCGCACATCCGGCGGTCGAAGGCGTTCAGCGCCTCGGGCCGGTTGAGCGTGATCGTGGCGACCTTGTCGGGGGTCACCTCGTACTTGACCGTGCCGTACGAGGGTGGCCGCGTCGCCTCCGTCACCCGTTCACCGCCTTCGTCGTCCCGCCCGCCTCGGCCGCGAGGGTGTCGGCCAGGGCGAGCGCGTGGCTGTCGGCGGGGCCGAAGCCCTGTTCCAGCACCCAGGCCCGCTTGAGGAAGTAGTGCGGAAGCATCTCCCAGGTGAAGCCCATGCCGCCGAGCACCTGGATGGCGGCGCGGCCGTTGCCGATGCCCGCCTCGCCGGCCAGCAGCTTCGCGGCGCTCGCGGCCCGGACGGCGTCCCCGGCGCGTGGGTCGTCGATCATGGCGGCGGCGGCGTAGGTGGCGCTGCGGGCGAGCGCGACCCGCACGTACATGTCGGTGAGCAGGTGTTTCACGGCCTGGAACGAGCCGATGGGCACGCCGAACTGCCTGCGCCCGGCCGCGTAGCTCGTCGCCGTGTCCAGCGCGCCCTGCGCGACCCCGGTCAGCAGCGCGGCGGACAGGGTCGTGCCGAGCAGCCGCAGCCGAGCAGCCTCCCGCGCGCCGCCGATCGCGGTGCCGGCGGGCAGCGTCTCGAACACCGCCGTGGGCGTCAGCGGGTCGAACGGCTCACCGGCGACGGAGACCGGCAGGTCGGCCGTCTCCAGCCGCTCGACGCGGTCCGGGTACAGCGCGATCAGCACGTCGCTCTCCCCCGCGTGCTCAACGGCGACCGGACCGGCGGGCAGGCCGGGCTCGACGCGCACCCCGGCGACCCGGACGTCCCCGTCGCCGGCGCCCGGGACGAGCGGGGCGCCGATCGTCGACCAGAGCAGCGGGCCGACGCACAGGTGCCGGCCGAGCTCCTCGAAGGCGATGGCGACCTCGGCCGCGCCACCGGGCGCTTCGCCACCGGGCGCCGCGCCGTCGGCCGCGTCCGGGACCAGCATGCCGAGCACGCCGATTCCCGCGAGCTCCGACCACGCCCCGGCATCCGCCGGCTTGCCCTCGCGGGACGCGGCCGCCGCCACGTCGGAATGACCCTTGCAGAACGACACGACGGTGTCGCGCAGGGCAAGCTGCTCGTCGCTGAGACGGAAGTCCATGCAGTGACGCTTCCCTCTGCCTCGTCATGGCCGGCCGCGCGCGGCTCGCTGGAAATATCTAGACATTAACCCTAGGATGGCAACGACTCACGCGCAACGGGAGAAGGATGACCGCGTTGACTGACGGACGCGTACTGATGGAGCGGGATCCCGAGTTCGGGATCGCCCGCATCACGCTCAACAACCCCGACCGGCGCAACTCCTACGACGCCGCGATGCGCGACCAGCTCGCCGCGTACCTGGACGACGCGGYCTGCGACGACGACGTCAAGGTCGTGTTGCTGCGCGGCGCCGGTGGTGACTTCTCCGCCGGCGCGGACATGCGCAACGCCTACGGCTGGTACGGCGAGGGCACCGGCAAGGACGGTACTGGCAACGACGGCGCCGGAAAGGACGGCGGCGGACCGGGCGCGGCGACCAGCAATGGCGCCAGGCCCCGGCGGCCCAGCCAGCGTCGCCGCCTCACCGTCGACCGACGGACGTTCGATTTCTACCACGAGTTCCTCGGGTTCCCGAAGGCGACGGTCGCCGAGGTCCGCGGCCTCGCGCTCGGCGGCGGCTTCGAGATGGCGCTGATGGCCGACATCGCGGTCRTCGGCCGGGACGCCAAGCTCGGCATGCCGGCGACCCGCTTCCTCGGCCCGGCGCTCGGCTCCCTGCACGTGTTCTTCCACCGGCTCGGGCCGGTCCTGGCCCGCCGCATGCTGCTGACCGGAGACTCGATCTCCGGCGCGGCCGTGGAGCACCTCGGGGTCTTCACGGAGGTCGTCGACGACGGCGACGTCGAGAAGCGGGCCGAGTGGTGGGCCCGCAAGGTCTCGCGGATGCCCGCCGACGGCATCGTGATGGCCAAGGAGGCGTTCCGCCTCATCGAGCAACTGCAGGCCTACCAGGGCGAGGAGGTGCTCAGCTACCTCTTCCACGCGTACGGCACGAACCTCAGCTTCGAGGATGGCGAGTTCAACTTCGTCAAGGAGCGCGCCCGCCATGGCGTCAAGCGCGCCTTCGAGCTGCGCGACGAGCACTTCGAGATCCCCGAGCCGTGACAGGCTGACGGCCCGCGTCAGCGCGCACCACCAGTCCGTCACGACGACACCCCAGAGGGTAAGCATCTAGATGTCTACGAGCGAAGCGTCCGGTGCGGTGGCCACCCCGGATGACGTCGAGACCGCGCGGGCCGTCGAGACGGCCGTGCGCGACGGCGTGCTGCGGATCGTGCTCAACCGGCCGGCTCGCCGCAACGCGCTCGACATTGCCGCCGTCGGCGTCCTCGTCGCCACGCTGGAGGCGGCCTCGACGGACGACCGCCTGCGTGCCGTCGTGATCGAGGGCGCGGGTGGCCACTTCTGCTCGGGCGCCGACTGGGTGTCATCCAACACCGGCGACAAGGCCGACAAGGCCGATGAGGCCCCGAAGAGCAAACCGCGGCCGGGCAGCGTGCAGCGGCGCACCCCCGTCCAGGCGCACCGCCTCGTGCAGCTGATCATGGAGATCCAGCTGCCGGTGGTCTGCGTCGTGCGCGGCTGGGCGGCGGGCCTCGGCTTCCAGCTGGCGCTGGCCGCCGACGTCACCGTCGCCGCCGACGACGCGCGGTTCTGGGAGCCGTTCCTGCAGCGTGGCTTCACCCCGGACAGCGGGGCGACCTGGCTGCTGCCCCGGCTGGTCGGCGTCGCCCGGGCGCGTGACCTGCTCCTGCTCGGCCGCAAGCTGACAGGCGCCGAGGCGGCCGCCTGGGGCCTGATCCACGCCAGCGCCCCCGCAGGCGAGCTGGACGCCACCGCCGCCGCGGTCATCGAGCAGCTCGCGACCGGCCCGACCGTCGCCATCGGCCTGGCGAAGCGCTGCCTCAACCGCAACCTGGAGAACAGCTTCGCCCAGGCGCTCGAAAACGAGTCCCTGGCGCTGGAGCTGAGCTCCCGCACCGCGGACTTCCGCGAGGGCCTTACCGCCTTCACCACTCGCCGCGCGCCGAACTACACCGGCCGCTGAAGCACACCGATCACGATCGGTGACCGGGTTGTGAGGATCTTCCGGAACGACGGGTAGGCGTCCGCGCGCCCTCACCCCTCACCGCCGCACTCCCGTACACCCAATTTCCCGCACCCCCGCACCCCTGCACCCCGCGCCAGGACCAAGGCCAGGCCGGCAATGGCCGTCGTCGACGGCCACGATCGGTTGGGTGGCGGCGTTCGCGCGGGGCGGCGACGCTTCGCGTCGCCCGTGGTGGCCGGAGCCGGTCTGTTGCCAACGCGCACCGGCCGCCGCTATGTTCCCAACATCGACGTTGATGTCAACATAACTCTTCACGAGTGCCCGGTCCTGCCATGACCATGAATTGGAGATACCCATGCGGCACAAGGTGATCCAACACCGTCGTCCCATGGCGGGGCGACGCCATCGACGGACCGCCGGCACACTGTTAACCGCGCCCCTGGCCCTGCTCGTGCTCACCACCGCGTGCGGCTCGGACTCCGACTCCGGTGGCACCACGGYGAAGCCGTCCGCGACCACGAACGCGCTGGGACCGGTCGACAGGGCGGCGGGCGCGCCCGTCAAGATCGGCATCGTCTCCGACGGCAAGTCCGCGGCCCTCGACAACTCGGTCCAGTTCGACGTCGCCGATGCCACCGCCAAATGGCTCAACGAGCACCATGGGGGCATCGGCGGCCGGCCCGTCGAGCTGGTCACGTGCGAGACCCAGGGGGACCCGGGCAAGGGCACCGACTGCGGCAACCAGATGGTCGAGAAGGACGTCGTCGCGGTCGCGATCGGCGAGTCGGCGGTGGGCGACGCGGTGGCGAAGCCGCTGAGCGACGCGGACATCCCGGCGATGTTCTACGGCCTCACCACTCCGGCCCTCCTGAGTGACCCGACGACGTTCACGATCAGCGACCCGAACTTCGCGATCCAGCAGCTGCCCATCGCCCTCGCGAAGGCCGAGAACCTCAAGAAGGTGACGTCGGTCGTCATCGACGTACCCGCCGTGCTCCCCAGCGTCCAGGACGTCGCGCCCAGGCTCATGAAGGCCGCGGGCCTCGAGTACACCCTGATCCGCATCCCCCCGGGTACGGCCGACATGACGGCGCAGCTGCAGGGCGTCACGAGCGGCACGCCCGGGGTCGTGTTCGTCGTCGGCAACGACTCGTTCTGCATCAGCGCGTTCAACGGCCTGCGGGCGGTCGGCTACGACGGCAACATCAGCGCGCTGTCGCAGTGCATCTCCGACGCGACCCGCAAGGCCGTGCCGGGCGACGTCCTGAAGGGGATGACCATCGCCGCGTCCATGCCGACCGGCGGGGACGACCCCTCCACGGTCCTCTACAACGCGGTCATCGGCACCTACGGCAAGGGCATCCCCGCCGACTCGGCCGTGGCCCGCGGAATGTTCGTCACGTTCGCCGGCCTCGCGACCGCGCTCGAGGGCATCAAGGGTGACATCACCCCGGCCACGGCCGCCGCCGCCATCAGGGCGATGCCGGAGAAGGAGCTGCCGGGCGCGGGCGGACTGAAGCTCCGCTGCAACGGCAAGGCCTTCCCGGAAACGCCCGCGGTCTGCGTGCGGGGTGGGCTCACGACGACACTGGACAGTGACGGCCAGCCCACGGACTTCAAGGTCCTCGGGAACTCTCCCATCCCGAACTGACGCACGCCCATTCGAACTGACGCATGGGCGTACCCACCGGGGTGGGTCACGGCGTCGAGGGTCTGTTGCGCGGGACAATGACGTGGCCCGCGCAACGGACCCTTCGATTCCTTCGACCGGCCGATTTGCTTCTTGGCCAGTCGACGCTTCCCAGCCAAGCGGCCGACGTTGCTTGTTGCCGACGTTACTTCTTGATCGCGGTCTTCATGCCGTCGAGAAGCGTCAGGATAGGCAGTCCGGTCTCGGACAGGGCGTGGCCGTGGCCGGTCTGGTGAATGTCGAACACCGACTGGATCGCCGCGTAGAAGCCCTGGACGTCCAGGGTCTGGTTGACCGCGCGCTTCGCCTGGCGCAGCGCGAACGGATGCATCTGGGCGATGTGGGCCGCGAGCTCACGGACCGCCGGGCGCAGCTCGTCGAGCGGCACCACCCGGTTGACCATGCCGACGCTCTCGGCCTCCTGCGCCGTCATGTGCCGGCCGGTGAACAGGATCTCCTTGGCCTTGCGAGGGCCCATCTCCCAGGTGTGGCCGTGGTACTCGACACCGCCGATGCCCATCATGACCACCGGGTCGGAGAACTTCGCGTTGTCGGCCGCGACGATCAGGTCGCACGGCCAGGCCAGCAGCAGGCCACCGGAGATGCACACACCCTGCACGGCGGCGATCGACGGCTTGGGGATGTTGCGCCACCGCAGGGTGTACTCCAGGAACCGCTTCGCCTCGATCTCGTAGATGCCGGCGAGGGTCCACTTGGGAGCCTCTCCGTTGCTGGCACCGTTGCTGGCGCCATTACTGGCACCGTTGCTGGCGGCCTCGGGGCCGACGCCCTTGATGTCGTGGCCGGCGGAGAAGTGCTTGCCGTTGGCCTGCAGCACGATGACCCGGACCTCGGGGTCGTCCGCCGCGCGGCGCCACGCCTCGTCCAGGTCGTCGAGCAGCGGCAGCGTCTGGGCGTTGRCCGCCTCCGGCCGGTTGAGCGTGATCGTCGCGATCCGCTCGCTGACCTCGTACTCGATGAAGCTTGTGATCACGACGGTCTCCTCGAACCCTGGCGGGTGCCACCTGGCGCCCGTCGGCCGGCCGGTCGGGGGCAGCCCTGTGGGCCCGGCGTGCCCGGCGGCCGACTGCCGCCGAGATGTCTAGATGTTAATGACCGATGTGCGCCGCCGCCAGGAGCGGCCGCCGCCCCGGGATCACGCCCAGGGATGCCCGGTATCCGATCAACTCAGTGCCCGATCAACTCAGTGCCCGATCGGCTCAGTGCCCGATCGGCTCAGTGCCCGATCGGCCGGGCGCCCCCGCTCCCAGCCACAGGGCCGCCGTCTGACTACCCACGCCCGCGAGCGAGCCGTCCGGGGTCCAGAGCCGTACCGAGCCGTGGCCATAGCCGCCGGCCGCCTGCTCGGGGGTGCCGTCGACGAGCACCCACTCGCTGTCCGGCGCCGAACCGATCCGGATCGTGTTGTCGAGGCTCGACCCGGAACCGCTGTGGCCGAGAGCGGCCATCACCATGGTCGGCACCGAGTCGGCCACCATCGGAAGCATGGCGGGACGGGTCACCGGCCGGCCGGGAAAGCGCATCCAGAAACGCAGCCGCGGCCCTTCGCCGAACTCGCGCATCTCGACCATGGCGAAGAACCCGGGCGGAAGATCCGGCGGAATCGGCAACCGGGTCGGCGGGCAGTCCTCCGGAGGCGGCACCACCGGCATGCTCGGGACTGTCCCCTCCGGGATGGCCGGGTTGACGTCTCCGGCCGCGCCCAGCCCGGCCAGCACGACCCGGCCGCCGACGAAACCGGTGACCCGCACCTGCGACGTGCGCCGGCCCGCAGCCAGCACCTCGGCGACCAGGTCGACACGGTCGCCGTGCCGCGGCGTCCCCACGAACTGCGCCGTCGCCCAGCGCAGCGACCGCCCGGTCGCCGCCTCGACGAGCGCGCCGACCAGCGAAAGCCCGGTGCCGCCGTACATCCGCCGCAACTGGGTGAGATGACGCTCCGCCATCACCACGGTCGCACGTGTCGTGGCGACGCCGGTGGCATCGGGGCCGGCCTCGAGCAGCTCCAGACCGAGCCACCGCCGGTCAGCGGCGCGCCCCGCCTCAGCGACCGCCTCTGCGACCGCGGCCTCAGCGATCCCTGCCTCCGTGACCGCGGCCGGGTGGACGTCCTCGATGCTCGCCTCAGCGTCCACGGCGCCCGTGAGGCCCGTGGCCTCCACCGTGCTCCCGGCGCCCCGGGCGCCCCTGGTGCCCTCGGTATCCGTCGTCACATCGGTCACGATGCCTGACGTTAGCATTTCTAACATCCGGACGTTTTGGCGACTGCGACCGGCTCGCCAGCCCGGTCACGGTATTATCGCCATGCTTTCCGTATCGACGGCGCATCGATGTTCACCAGATACGGAGGAACATCCAATGAGCGAAGATAAATGGCCGGTGAGGGTCGCGAACCGCCCACCGGTACGTCACCTCTACGGCTGTCGACTCGAGCCAGAAAGCGGAGGGACGGTCGAGCACTGACCCAGGCGCTGCCCGGGCATCGGCCGCCGGTGCTTTGTCGGTGTACCCGGCCGAAAGAGTCACCGCCGATGCGCGCGCCGGTTCACCCGGACCGCGTGAGGCCGACATGAAGCCGGATGTCCGGCATCCAGCGCGGCGGGRCTGACCGGCGGTTACGGGCACCCGGGCGAAGCTCGGACGCTAGAGTCGGCCGTGATGCGCCTAATACTGATCCGCCACGGCCAGACTCCCCACAACGTCGACGGCGCGCTCGACACCGCGCGCCCGGGCGCTGGGCTGACTCCCCTCGGGCACGCGCAGGCACAGGCACTCCCGGCCGCGCTCCGTGACGAACGAATCTCGGGGATCTACGCCTCGGTCCTGACTCGCGCCCAGCTCACGGCGGCTCCCCTCGCCGCGGCCCACGGCCTCACCGTGCAGGTGCGCGAGGGAGTCGAGGAGATCGTCGCGGGCCACCTCGAGCTACGCAGCGACAAGACTTCGATCACGACGTATCTAGAGACCATCCGCCACTGGATACACGGCGACCTGGACCACACGATGCCGGGCGGGGAGAGCGGCCGCGCCTTCGTCACCCGGTATGACACCGCCATAGCGGACATCGCCGCGGCGCATGCCGCCGACGACACCGTCGCGGTCATCAGCCACGGCGCCGCGATACGGACCTGGGCCGGCATCCGCGTGGGCGCGGTCGGGCCCGCGGACAACCGATGGGTGTCGAACACCGGGATGGTCATCCTCACCGGTGGTGGGACGGTCGGCTGGGACCTCGAGCAGTGGCTGGAGGAGCCGCCAGGCAGGCACGCCGGCCCAGGCATCGACGACCCGGGCCTCGCCGCCCGCGACGTCACCGGCGCCCCCGCCCGCGAGGCCATCGCCGAGGTTCGCGGCACCACGTAACGGCCGGCCGCGCGGTCCGGCCGCGCCTGGCGCACCGCCGCCGGGTCGTGTTCCGATCGGACGGGCGCCGCGGGCTTGACCTGGAGCGCACTCGAAGTTGGAGACTGGCCAGGTGCCCGCGGGACCGCCCGAGCGCGGTGTCCGCTGGTCTCCGTCACCAGAGAGGATCCCGCTCAGGATGCAGTTCACTCACCTCGGCCGTTCCGGTCTGTCCGTGTCTCGCCTCTGCCTGGGCACGATGAACTTCGGCCCGCTGACCGACGAGGTCGACGCACACGCGATCATGGACGCGGCGCATGAGTACGGCATCAACTTCTTCGACACCGCCAACGTCTACGGGCTGCGCTCGGCCGGGGTCTCCGGCCTCGGGGACGGCGTGGGCGCCACCGAGTCGATCATCGGCCGCTGGTTCGCCGAGGGCGGAGGGCGCCGCGAGCGCACGGTGCTCGCCACCAAGGTCTACGGCAACATGGGCGAGGGGCCCAACGAGGGCAAGCTGTCGGCTCTCAACATCCGCCGCGCCCTGGACGCGAGCCTGACCCGCCTCCAGACCGACTACATCGACCTGTACCAGTTCCACCACGTCGACCGGGCGACCCCGTGGGACGAGATCTGGCAGGCCATCGACGTCGCCATCACCGCCGGCAAGATCCTCTACGTCGGCAGCAGCAACTTCGCCGGCTGGCACATCGCCCAGGCGCAGGCCGCCGCGGCCCAGCACGGGCTGGTCGGCCTGTCGAGCGAGCAGCCGTTCTACAACCTGATCACCCGCGACATCGAGCTGGAGATCCTCCCGGCCGCCCAGCACTATGGTCTGGGCATCCTCCCGTGGTCGCCGCTGCAGAGCGGGCTGCTGGGCGGCGTGCTGCGCAAGGAGCGCGAAGGCCTGCGGCGACTCGAAGGCCGGGCGGCGCAGACCCTCAACGCCAAGCGCGCGCAGATCGAGGCCTACGAGGACTTCGCCGCCGAGCTCGGCCACGAGCCCGGCGATGTCGCGCTCGCCTGGCTGCTGCACCAGCCCGCCGTCACCGCTCCGATCGTCRGTCCCCGCATCCGGCAGCAGCTCGACGACGCCGTCCGGGCACTCGACGTGCGCCTGGACGAGAAGGCGCTCGCCAGGCTGGACGAGATCTTCCCCGGCTACCGGACGGCACCCGAGCACTTCGCCTGGTAGGCACACCCGGCGCCCCCGGCGCCGAGGTGCCGGGCACCGCCGGAAAGCATCGTCCCGACCGGCACCCCCACCCGGCACCGCCCACTTTGCCGCTAATACCCTCTTACAGGGGTATTAGCGGCAAAGGCGGCGTTCTAGCTTAGACAAATGCCGGTTCCTGTCGGAGCAAATCCTCCGTTTGTTGTCGACGCGCAACCGACCGGCCCCGGTCGCGACCAGAATTCGGAGCCGTCACCCGGCGCCACGGCGGTACCCGCGGTGCCGGTCGTGCCGGTCGTGCCGGTCGTGCCGGTGATCCTGTCCGGGCGGACCGACGCCGAGCTTCGGGTCCAGGCGGCCCGTCTGGGCGACCATCTGGCCCGGTATCCCGACGCGGACCCGCTCGACGTGGCACACGCCCTGGCGCGCCGCAGCCGGCTCCCCTGGCGATCGGTCGCGGTCGTCCCCAGCGGTCCGTCCGGCCGAGGGCGGCTGGCGGGCGCGCTCGCCAGGCTGTCCGACGGCCGTCCGGCGGGTGGGGCGGTCCGTGGGCAGGTCCGCCCGGGCGTCGCCCTCGGCCGGACCGCCTTCCTGTTCACCGGGCAGGGCGGCCAACGCCCGGGGCTGGGGCGTGAGCTGCGGGACGCCTACCCCGTGTTCGGCCGGGCGCTGGACGAGGTCTGCGCCCGGTTCGACGGGCGGCTGGAACGCCCGCTGGCCGACGTCATGTTCGCCGCCGCGGGATCGCCGGCGGCGGCGGCGCTCGACCAGTCGGCATACGCCCAGTGCGCGCTGTTCGCGTTCGAGACGGCGATGTTCCGCCTGCTGGAGTCCTGGGGCCTCGTACCCGACGTTCTGGTCGGGCACTCGATCGGCGAGCTCGTCGCGGCGTACCTCGCCGGGGTCTGGAGCCTCGACGACGCCTGCGCGCTCGTCGCCGCCCGCGGCCGGCTGACGCAGGAGTGCCGCCCGGGCGGGGCGATGGTCGCGATCCACGCGTCGGAGGCCGAGGTCCGCCACTCCATCGCGCGGCTCGCCGGCCAGGTGGACGTCGCCGCGGTCGACGGGCCCATGGCCACGGTGGTGGCCGGGGACGCGGAGATGGTCGAGGCGGTGGCTGCGGGCTGGGCCGGCCGAGGCCGGAGCACGAGACGCCTGACCGTGAGCCACGCGTTCCATTCGCCCCACATGAACGGCATGCTCGACGCATTCCGGGCGGTGGCCGAGCGGGTGACCTACCAGGCGCCGGCCCTGCCGGTGGTGTCCAACCTCAGCGGCGAGCTGGCCACCGACGCCGAGCTGACGTCACCCGATTACTGGGTGCGCCACGTACGCGGTCCCGTGCGGTTCGGCGACGGCGTGGCCCGGCTGTGCCGGGACGGGGTCACCTCCTTCGTCGAGCTCGGCCCCGACGCCGTCCTGGTCGCGCTCGCCACCGCCTGCCTGCCCAGGACGATGGCCGCTGGCGAGGGCGCGGTCCTGGTCGCGGCCTCCCGGGGCGGCAGACCCGAGGCAGAGGCGGCGCTGACCGCCGCCGCCCGCCTCGACGTCACAGGCTTCACCGTCGACTGGTCCGCCGCCTGCCCCAGCCGCGAGACTCGCCAGGCCGACACCGGTGAGCGTCAGGTCAGGGACGGTTCCGGTCGTATTCCGCCCGCGCGGCGTCGACCTCGGGCAGGTGTGCCTCGGCCCACTCCTTGAGATGGCGAATCGTGTCCAGCAGGGACAGGCCCAGCGGCGTGAGCTCGTAGTCGACCCGGACGGGCACCGACGGAGTCACCGTCCGGGTCAGCAGCCCGTCTCGTTCGAKACCCCGCAACGTCTGGGTCAGCATCTTCTGGCTCACGCCGGCRATTCGCGCGGCGAGCTCGGAATAGCGCATCCGGCCGCCGAGACCCAGCGCCACGATCACGAGGCTCACCCACTTGTCGCCGATCGTGTCGAGCAGCCGCCGGCTGGGGCAGGAGGGGTGGAACGCGTCGAATCGCGCCGTTGGCCTGTCAGCAGTCGGTCTTTCAACAGTGGTCACGTCCATGGCTCACCTCCGGGTGCCTACACCACTTCAGAGTGCCTTCTTCCCATCAGAGAGTAAGGCACCGATGGTGGTGCCGTGCACCGATCGGCGCACGCACCGGAAGGAGATCCGCCATGACGCTCGCTCTCGTCTCCACGCCAGACACCCCCGCGCCCACCCTCCAGGAGGTGACCCTGCCCCCGCTGGGCCCCGGTGACCTGCGAGTCCGGGTGACGGCGGCCTCGGTCGATCCCGTCGACACCCTCTTCGCGGGCGGACCGGGCCGGGCGATCTTCGGGCTGACCGGCACCGTCGGCCTCGGCTGGTCCCTCACCGGCGTCGTCACCGAGATCGGCGCCGACGTCACCGGCTTCTCGGTCGGCGACCCGGTCGCCGCCGCCCACGGCAACCTCGCCGCCCCGGTCCGCGCGCACGCCGAGGAGACCGTCGTGCCGGCGGCGGGCGCCGCGCCGCTGCCCGCCGGCCTCGATCCGGTCGCCGCCGCCTCCCTCCCCCTCAACGCCCTGACCGCGGCGCAGCTGGTCGACCGGCTGGGCCCCGCTGGCGGGCGGACCCTGCTGGTCACCGGTGCCGCCGGTGCCGTGGGCGGATACGCCATCGCGCTGGCCGCGCACGCCGGCTGGACGGTCACCGGGCTGGCGCGCGCGTCCGACCGGGACTTCGTGCTGCGAGCCGGGGCCCGCGCGCTGGTCACCGAGCTGCCGGGGCCGACGTTCGACGCCGTCGTCGACGGCGCCGTCCTGCACGCGGCGGCCCTCGCGGCGATCCGCGACGGCGGGACGTTCGCCGGGGTGACCTCGGCGTCCCCCGCGTCCCCGGAACGGGGCATCGAGGTCGGCATCGTGAACGTCCGGCCCGACAGTTCCCGGCTGGCCGACCTGCTCGCCCTCGCCGCCGGCGGCGTCCTGGAGCTGAGGGTGGCCGGCCGGGTGCCGCTGGCCGAGGCCGCGTCGGCGTACGACAAGGTCGCCGGCGGCGGCCAGCGGGGCCGGTGGCTGCTCATACCGTGACCCGCGGACCGGCCGCGCGGGAGTGGCCTGGTGGCCGGCGATCCGGATGTTGATCTTCCCGGCGGGTAGTGGTCACTCGTCTGGTAGGTTCCGAGACGCGGACTGGCGCATGCTGGCGAGGTCGCGCTGACCACCTGAGCTGGCCCGGAAGCGAGCCAGCTCGGAAGCGAGCCGCTCGGAAGCGGTCGGTGTTGGGCATGGCGCCAGAACACTGTTTCCGCTGTGTCGTCAGGAGAGGCTTTCCGCCGTAAGGGCGAGAGGACGGCCCCGTGAGCAGTGGAGCCGACGGCGGGGCGCGAGCGGTCGCCCCGACGGCGGCTGGGGTGTTCGCCGCCGACGAGGAGGTCGGCCGGGACCTGGCGGCGGTCGACTGGTCGGCGACGCCGATCGGCGAGCCGTCCGGATGGCCGCAGAGCCTGCGGACCGCGGTGAGCATCCTGCTGTCGTCGCGGTTCCCGATGTGGATGGCGTGGGGCCCGCGGCTGACCTTCTTCTGCAACGCGGCCTACCGCCGCGGCACCCTGGGACAGAAGTACCCGTGGGCGCTGGGCCGCCCGGCTGGCCAGGTGTGGGAGGAGATCTGGGAGGACATCAGCCCCCGTATCGACCGGGTGCTGGCCACGGGCCAGGCCACCTGGGACGAGGGGTTGATGCTCTTCCTGGAACGCTCGGGATATCCGGAGGAGACCCACCACACCTTCTCCTACAGCCCACTGCGCGACGATCAGGGCGCGGTCGTCGGGATGCTGTGTGTGGTCATTGAAGACACCGAACGTGTCATCGGCGAGCGGCGCATGACCACGCTGCGGAACCTCGGCTCGGATCCGAGCGTGCTGCGCACCGAGCAGGAGATGCTGGAGTTCACGGCGGACCAGCTGGGCCGCAACCAGCGCGACCTGCCGTTCACCCTGACCTACCTGTGCGACGACGACGGCGGCGCGCGGCTCGCGGCGACGACCGGGATCGCGAGCGGTCATCCGGCCGCCCCGCGGTACCTGCCGACGGCCGACGACGCCGGGGTGTGGCCTGCCGCGTCGGCGGCCCGGGGCGAGTCGGTACTCGTCGACCTCGACAGCCCACCACTCGACGGACCGGCGCCGGACGGATCGGCGCGGGGCGCGCTGCCGGCCGGCGACTGGCCACGGCCGCCGGCCCAGGCGCTGGTCGTGCCGCTGCTCCAGCACGGCGGTGCGCCGCTGGGGTTCATGGTGGCCGCGCTGAACCGGTATCGCCCGCTGGACGAGCGTTACCGCGGTTTCGTCGACCTGGTCGCGAGGCACGTCGCCACCGGGGTCCTCAGTGCCCGCAGCTATCGGGCTCAGCAGCGGCGGGCCGAGGAGCTGGCCGAGCTGGACCGCGCCAAGACCGCCTTCTTCGCCAACATCAGCCATGAGTTCCGCACCCCGCTGACCCTGATCACCGGGCCGGTGCAGGAGCTGCGGACCCACCTCGCCGACGCCGAGCCCGCGGTGCGGGAGGAGGTGGAGGTCATCCACCGCAACGGGCTGCGTCTCGGCAGGCTGGTCAACGCCCTGCTGGACTTCTCCCGGATCGAGGCCGGGCGCATGCGGGCCACCTACCAGCCGGTCGACCTGGCGGCGCTGACCGGGGAGCTGGCCAGCGTGTTCCGGTCCGCGATCGAGAAGGCCGGGCTGCGGTTCGACGTGGAGTGTCCCCCGCTGCCCGCCACGGTCTACGTCGACCGTGGCATGTGGGAGAAGGTGATCTTCAATCTGCTGTCCAACGCGGTCAAGTTCACCTTCGACGGTGCCGTCGCCGTCCGCGTGGGCGCCGAGGGCGACCAGGCGGTCGTCACGGTCGCCGACACCGGCGTCGGCATCGCCGAGGCGGAGGTGCCACGGCTGTTCGAGCGGTTCCACCGCGTGGAGCACGCCCGGTCCCGCTCCAGCGAGGGCAGCGGCATCGGGCTGGCGCTGGTCAGGGAGCTCGTCGGCATGCACGGCGGGGCCATCACCGCCTCCTCGGCGCAGGACCAGGGCACGACCTTCACGATTCGCCTGCCCTTCGGCCACGCCCACCTGCCGGCCGACGCCGTGGACGATGGCGGGGCGGCGGTGACGACCTCGGTGAGCGCCGAGCCGTTCGTGCGGGAGGCGCTGCGCTGGCTGCCCGGCACCGCGGCCGCGGACGGCCAGCGCGCCGAGCAGAACGGCGAGGCCTTCCTCGCGCGGGCCGACGCACCCGACCCATCCGTCACGGCCGACGCCAGCCGCCGGGACCGGCCCGCGCGGGTGCTGGTCGCCGACGACAACGCCGACATGCGCGAGTACCTGACCCGTCTGCTCTGGAGCGCCGGGCACCAGGTCAGGACGGTCACCGACGGTCAGGCCGCGTTGGACGCCATCCGCGCCGAGCTGCCCGACCTGGTCGTCAGCGACGTCATGATGCCCCGGCTGGACGGGCTGGGCCTGGTGGCCGCGCTGCGCGCGGACGGGCGCACCGCGAGCGTCCCCATACTGCTGCTGTCCGCGCGCGCCGACCAGGAGGCCTCCATCGAGGGGCTGGAGGCGGGCGCGGACGACTACCTGGTCAAACCGTTCGCCGCGGCCGACCTGCTGGCGCGGGTACGGGCCAACGTGGAGCTGGCCCGGCTGCGCAGCCAGCACGCCCGGTGGCGCACCGCCCTGCTGGACTCGCTGCAGGAGGGGTTCTTCGTCAGCGACCCCGACGGCACGGTCATCGAGATCAACGCCACGTTCGCCGAGATCCTCGGCTACGGGCCAGAAGGGGCTCCCTACCGGCCGCCGCTGCCCTGGTGGCCCGATCCCGACACCGACCCGCACGCCTACCAGCGGGTCCGCCGCGAGTTCTCCCGCCTGGTCGAGAGCGTCACCGGCGCGGCCGATCTCCCGCTGGTCCACCGCGACGGGCACCGGGTCTGGCTGCGGGCCACCTTCAACCGGGTCGAGGACCCGGAGACCGGCCGGTACGTGATCGTGGGCACCGTCCGCGACATCACCGCCGAGCACTTCGCCGTCCAACGCGACACCGCCCTGGCCGCGCTCGCCGACCAGCTCGCCCAGGCCGACACCGTGCCCGATGCCCTGGCCGCCGCGGTGACCGAGCTGCGCCGCACCTGGTCGGCCACCCGCGTGGTCATCGCCGCCTTTCCCGCCAGCTCCACCGGCCACCGCGAGGAACCGGACCTGCTGTACACCAGCGACCACAGCCGGTGGCCCGAGCTGACGCCACGGCTGCGGCAGGAGCTGTCCGGGCTGTGCGAGGCACCGCTGCTGACCCCCCAGCTCCATCAGCCCGGCCGCGCCGGGGTCACCGTCGGCTATCCCGGCGGGGTGCTGGTGGTGTGGATCGACCTCGGCCGGCGCCCGGTCGGTGCCGAGGACCATGCGCTGCTGTCGGTACTGGCCGGTCGGCTGGGCCAGGGTCTGCACCGGGTGTACGAGATCGACCAGCAGCGCGAGGCCGCGGTGGCCCTGCAACACGCCATCCTGGGGCCCGCGAGCCTGCCCGGCGGGTTCGCGGTGCGCTACCAGCCGGCCATCCGCCCGCTGCAGGTCGGCGGTGACTGGTACGACACCGTGCCCCTGGCCAGGGACCGCATCGGCATCGTCGTCGGCGACTGCGTGGGCCACGGGCTGGACGCCGCCGCGGTGATGGGCCAGCTGCGCAGCGCCTGCCGCGCGCTGCTGCTGGAGCACTCCAGCCCCGCGCGGGCCCTGACCGGCCTGGACCGGTTCGCCGCGCTGCTGCCCGGAGCGGAATGCACCACCGTCTTCTGCGCCATGCTCGACCCGGTCACCGGCGAGCTGGCGTACAGCAGCGCCGGGCATCCGCCACCGATTCTCGTACGGGCCGACGGCACCACCTCGACCCTGGACGGCGGCCGCGGCATCCCTCTGGGGCTGCGCGTCGACCAGCACCGGGGGCAGGACAGCCTCGTGATCCCGGCACGCGCGACCCTGCTGCTCTACACCGACGGGCTGGTCGAACGCCGCCGCCGCTCCCTGGACGAGGGCATCGCCCGCGCGGCGGCCACCGTCCACGACGGCCGCGCCATGCCGGTGGAGGAGTTGGCCAGTCATCTGATGGCCACCCTCGCTCCCGAGGACGGGTATGAGGATGACGTGGCGCTGCTGCTCTACCGCCCGCCGGGGCCGCTGGAGGTCGACTTCGTGGCCGCGGCCAGCGAGCTGGCCCCGGTCCGGCACACCGTCCGGAACTGGCTGCGGCGCTGCGACCTGGACACCCAGCAGATCAACGACGTGCTGATCGCCATCGGCGAGGCCTGCAACAACGCCGTCGAACACGGCCACCGTGACCACCCCGCGGGGATGATCCGGCTGCGCGCCGCCGCGCTGGCCGACCGGCTGTGGGTGTCCGTTACCGACAGTGGGCGTTGGAAGCCCCGTGATCCCGAGGCCACCGCGCGGGAGCACCGCGGCCGCGGGATCGCGCTGATGCGTGGCCTGATGTACCGGGTCACCATCGACACCACCGAGGGGGGGACCATCGTCGAGATGTACGCGAGGATCGCCACGTGAGCAGCCCGCTGACCCTGCGTACCGATCGCCACCCCGACGGCCGGCCGATCCTGGCCGCCCGCGGTGAGATCGACATGACCAACCTGCCCGAGTTCCGCGCCGCCCTCGCCGCAGCGGTGGTCGAGGCCACCCCGGTGGTGGTCGACCTCACCGCCGTCGACTACCTGGACAGCGGCGCGATCAACGCCCTGTTCGTGCACGCCGAGCACCTGCACCTGGTCTGCAACCCGGTCCTGCTACCAGCCCTGCGCATCAGCGGCCTGACCGAGCTGGCCACCGTCGAGACCTCCGACGGGAATCCCTGACCGGCTGACCCCGCCCAGACCGAACTCCCAGGGGTAGCCGGTAGCCGTCGAGGCGAGGGGCACCCGGGCGCGGGGTGCCCCTCGATCAGGAGCGGTCAGTCAGGAGCGGTCAGTGTGCCGCCGACTCCGCGCGGTGGGGGAGCTTCCAGCCCGGCCGCACGTAGTGGCAGGTGTAGCCCTCCGGGTAGTTCTGCAGGTAGTCCTGGTGCTCTGGCTCCGCCTGCCAGAACGGACCGGCCGCAGCGACCTCGGTGACGACCTTCCCCGGCCAGATGCCGGAGGCGTCGACGTCCGCGATGGTGTCCTCCGCGACCCGCTTCTGCTCCTCGTCGGTGTAGAAGATCGCCGACCGGTAGCTGAGGCCGACGTCGTTGCCCTGCCGGTTCCTCGTCGACGGGTCGTGGATCTGGAAGAAGAACTCCAGCAGGTCCCGGTAGGAGATCCTGGCCGGGTCGAAGGTGATCTCCAGTGCCTCGGCGTGGGTGCCGTGGTTGCGGTACGTCGCGTTGGGTACGTCGCCGCCGGTGTAACCCACCTCGGTGTCCAGCACGCCGGGGAGCTTGCGGACGAGCTCCTCGACTCCCCAGAAACAGCCGCCGGCCAGGACGGCCTTCTCCGTCGCGGTGCTCATCTACTCCGCCTTCCCCTCTTTGTCCTCAAAAAGCTGCCGATAGGCGCCGTAGCCCGCGCTCTCCAGCTCGTCCACCGGGACGAAGCGGAGGGCCGCCGAGTTCAGGCAGTACCGCAGGCCGCCGGCGTCCGCCGGGCCGTCGTCGAACAGGTGGCCGAGGTGGCTGTCACCGTGCGCCGACCGGACCTCGGTACGCCGCATCCCGTAACTGGTGTCGACCTTCTCGATCACGTTGCCCGGCTCGATCGGCACCGTGAAGCTCGGCCAGCCGGTGCCGCTGTCGAACTTGTGCACCGACGCGAACAAAGGCTCGCCGGAAACGACGTCGACGTAGATCCCCGGCCGCTTGTTGTCGCAGTACTCACCGGTGAACGCTCGCTCGGTGCCGCTTTCCTGGGTCACCCGGTACTGCTCCGGCGTAAGCCGCGAAATGGCCGCAGGGTCCCTGCTGTAGGTCTCTGGCATCTCGTCCCCTCGACGGTGGCGCACCTGACCACCTGAACGCCGCTGAACACCCGTTTGTGCCCGGAGCGCGCCAGCACGGGCGCGGGCCGCGGGCCGCGGGCCGCGTCGGAGATCCGGGCCAGGGCGATCAGCGCGATCAAGGCGACCGGCGCGAGCGGCGGCGCGGCGGTCACCAGCTCCTTGCCGAAATGGTAACTGAAAGGTTACCATTTTCGGGTGGACGTCTTCGGYGCGCTCGCGGACCCGGTCCGGCGGTCGCTGCTTCGGCGACTCGCCGCCGGGCCGCGGCGGGTGGTCGACCTGGCCGCGCCGTACGACGTGTCCCGCCCGGCGGTCAGCAAGCACCTGCGGCTGCTGACCGAGGCAGGTCTCGTCGACGTCGTCGACCGAGGCCGCGAACGCCACTACACGCTGCGCCCGGCGGGGCTGGACGAGGTCCGCGCGTTCCTGGCCGGCCTCGCCGCGCCCGACCTGGGCGCACTGCTGTCGGGCAACGCCCTCGACGCCCTCGACACGGAGGTGCGCCGCGCCGGCCGCGACCGCCGCGCCGCGACAACCCGACGCCAGCCCGAACAGGAGACCGCATGACGCCGAAGCCGACCGGCCGCATCGAGCGACGGGGCGAACAACACGTACTGGTCCTCACGCGCACGTTCCGCGCGCCCGTGTGGGACGTGTGGGCAGCGGTCACCGAGCCCGAGCGCCTGGCCCGCTGGATCGGCCCCTTCACCGGAGACCCCGCATCGGGCCGGGTGAAGTTGCGGATGACGGAGGAGGGCGACGGGCCGCCGTCCGACGTGGAGATCCGCGAGTGCACGCCGCCACACGTGCTCCGAGTGAGCACCCGCGCCGGCGACGACGGCTGGCTGCTCGACCTCGAGCTCACCGAGACCGACGGCGTCACCACCCTGACCTTCTCCCAGCCGGGGATCGCTCCCGACGCCGCCGAGAACATCGGGCCCGGGTGGGAGTACTACCTCGACCGGTTGATCGCGGCGGAGACCGGTGGCGACCCGGCCGCCGTCGACTTCGACCGCGACTACTACCCGGCGATGCGGGATCACTACCGGACGAGCGACTGACCGCGACGAGGATCCCCGGCGCAGCACAGTGCCGTCGCGGCGGCGGCCGTCATCGGGCGATCGTGGCCATGCCCACGTCGCGTCGCCACCTCGATGCCCGATGCCGATACCGCGTTCGGCCGACGGCCCGTCTTCGCGATGCTATGGTCTGACACGTCAGGGGGGGYTTGGCTGTGGATCTTTCCCAGCCGAGAACTCTGACCCGAGGACTATCCATGATGGATGTCAAGGCGCTGACGGCTCAGGCCGAACTAGCAGCCAAAGCGGTGCCGCTGACCAAATCATCCGAGGGATACGCCGCCGCCGTCGCACGGGCAACGGACCTCTATGAGAAGGCTCAGTCGGCGGCGTCGATGTTGGGACCGGCTGATCCGATCCGACTCGAATGCGCGCTCAGGTACGCGACATTCCTGTACCGGAAATCCTCCCGTCGCGACGCCTATGCCGTCGCGGAAGAGGCCGCCGCCGTGGCGGAACGCGCGGGCGCCGGCACTGTCTGGTCCGAGTCGGGCATGCTGGTGGCGACGCTTCGCGGCAGGTTGGCAAGCTGGCGAGCCGACCTCTGCCAGACGACGGACGACACGTGGCGTCTCGACCATGAGGCGTTCTCTCTCGCTGACGGAGTCAGTCCGCGAAGGTGACGCTGGCAGCGAACGTCCGCCTGCCGGCTACTGGAGCCCGGCGCGGACGGAGGTGATGCGCTCGGTGTTGAAGCCGAGCCAGTGCATCCGGCCCGCGTAGCGCGCGTGCTCTATCTTCAGGCAGCGGTCCATGACCACCGTCAGACCGCCTTCCTCGGCGATCCGCGCGCCCTCCTCGTTGATCACACCGAACTGGCACCAGAGGGCGCTGGCGTGGATCGCCACGGCCTCCCGCGCGATCGCCGGCAGCGCGTCCGGCGCGCGGAAGACGTTCACGAGGTCCACCGGCACGGGCACGTCGGCCAGGCTTGGGTAACACCGCTCGCCGAGGATCTCCGTCTCCCGGGGATTCACCGGGATGACGCGGTAGCCGTGCCGCTTGAGGTAGTAGCCGACGAAGTAGCTGGCCCGCAGCTCGTTGCTCGACAGCCCCACGACCGCGACCGTCCGCGCGGTGTGCAGCACGCGCTGGATCGTTCGCGGGTCCTGGTAGCGCCCGAGATCGGTCACGTCGTCCCCGAGATCGGTCACGTTGTCGCTACCTCTTTCCCGCTGCCGCGGCGACGTGCGCGAAACCCTGTTCCAGGTCCCAGATCAGGTCCTCGACGGACTCGAGGCCGACCGACAGCCGCACCGTCCCCGGCCCGACGCCGGATGCCCGGAGCTCGTCGTCGCTCAGCTGGCGGTGCGTGGTGCTGGCCGGGTGGATGATCAGGCTTTTCGCGTCGCCGACGTTCGCGAGGTGGGACCAGAGCGTCACGCCGCGGATGAGGTCCTGGCCGCCGTCGCGGCCGCCGGCGCAGTCGAACGAGAACACCGCGCCCGCGCCGCGCGGCAGGTACCTGTCCACCAGCGGGCGGTATTTGCTCGTCGGCAGGCCGGAATAGGTCACGTTGGACGCCAGCTCGTGGGACTCGAGGAACGCCGCGACCGCCCGGGCGTTCTCGACGTGGCGTTCCATCCGCAGCGACAGCGTCTCGAGCCCCTGCAGGAACAGGAACGCGTTCAGCGGCGCGAGCGTCGCGCCGAGGTCGCGCAGGGTCTCGGCCCGCAGCTTCATCAGGTAGCCGTAGGTCCCGAACGTCTCGTGGAACCGCAGGCCGTGGTAGGCCGGCGACGGGTCCGCGATGACGGGAAACCGCCCGTTGGACCAGTCGAAGGTGCCGGCCTCGACGACGACGCCGCCGATGCTCGTGCCGTGGCCGCCGATGAACTTGGTCGCCGAGTGGATCACGATGTCGGCGCCCCAGTCGATCGGCCGGCACAGGTATGGCGTGGCGAACGTGTTGTCGACGAGGAGCGGCAGCTCGTGCTCGTGCGCGATGTCCGCCACGGTCCGGATGTCCAGCACGTTCCCGGCGGGGTTGCCGATCGTCTCGCCGAAGAAGGCCTTCGTGTTCGCGCGCACCGCGCCCCGCCACGCCGCCGGATCGTCCGGATCGACCCACGTCAGCTCGGCGCTCATCTTGCGCAGCAGGTGCTTGAGCTGGTTCACCGTCCCGCCGTAGAGCGCCGAGGACGAGACGACGTGGTCACCCGGCGCCAGCAGCGTGAACAGCGCGGCCGCCTGCGCGGCGATGCCGCTGGCGAACGCCACCCCGCCGACGCCGCCCTCGAGGTTCGCCACCCGTTCCTCGAACACCGCGACGGTCGGGTTCATGATGCGCGAGTACGTGTTGCCGTACTCCTGCAGGTTGAAGTACGCGGCCGCGGACTCCGGGTCCTCGAACACGTAGCTGGTCGTCTGGAAGATCGGCACCGCGCGCGCGCCGGTGTTCGGGTCGGGTCGTTGCCCGGCGTGCAGCTGCCGTGTCTCGAACCCGAACGCACGAGCTTCCTCGACGCGGGCGGACTGGTCGGTCACGAAGGCCTCTCCAGGAAACGGCGAATGATCGGTGTCTGCCTAGCTTCCTCCAGCAGGAAGCAGTCGTGGCCGTACGGCGCGTCGATCACGTGGAACTCGACCGGTTTGCCGAGGGCCCGCAGCGCGTCCGCGATCTGCGCCGACGCGGCCGGTGGGTACAGCCAGTCGGAGCTGAACGCGATCAGCAGCGCCCGTACCGAGACGTTCGCGAGCGCGCGCGTGAGCGACCCGCCGCCGTGCTGCCGGCCGAGATCGAAGTACGTCAGCGCGCGCGACGTGTAGAGGTAGGTGTTCGCGTCGAAGCGCCGGACGAACGAGTCGGCCTGGTGGCGCAGGTAGCTCTCGACCTCGAACTCCGGCTCGGTGATCGTGTAGCGGATGTCGTCGGAGAACTGCAGGCGCCGGCCGAACTTGTCGTCCAGCGCCGGTGCCGACAGGTACGTGACGTGGCCGACCATCCGCGCCAGGCCCATGCCCGCGCTGGGCGCACGGCCCGTGCCGTAGTAGTGGCCGCCCTGCCAGTCCGGGTCCCGCATGATCGCGTCACGGGCTATCGCGTTCCAGGCCAGGCCCTGCGGGTACAGGGCGTGCGTGCTGGCGATGACCACGACGGCGTCGACCTGGTCGGGGAACAGGATCGCCCACTCGAGCGCCTGCATGCCACCGAGCGAGCCACCGGCCACCGCCGCGAGCCGCTCGATACCGAGCTCGTCCAGGAAGGCGCGCTCGGTGCGCACCATGTCGGCGACGGTGATGACCGGGAAGTCCGACCCGTACGGCCGGCCGGTGGCCGGGTCGACGGACGACGGCCCCGTCGTGCCGCGGCACCCGCCGAGCAGGTTGGTGGCGACGACGAAGAACCGGTCGGTGTCGAACGCCTTGCCGGGGCCGATCATCCCGTCCCACCAGCCGAGTCCCGGGCCGGCGGTGCCGTCGCGGTCCCGCGCCCCGAACCCGTCGCGGGTGCTCTGCTCGGGCGGTGTGCGCGAGACGCCGGCCGCGTGGGCGTCACCGCTCAGCGCGTGACACACCAGGATGACGTTGTCGCGCCCGGGCGCGAGCGCGCCGTAGGTCTCGTACGCCACCCGGACCGGGTGCAGCTCCCGTCCGCAGTCGAGACGCACCGGCCTCGGCAGGTCGAGGTAGCGCGTCTCGACACTGCCGACCGAGCCGGGTGCCCTCGCCGAGGCTGACGCCACGGACGCATTCAACGCTCAGGCGACCTCGACCGTCACGTTGGTGGGGTTGGTGAGCGCGTCGAACACGGCGGAGCGCTTCTGGGACTGGGCCACCAGGGCGGCGATGTCCTTCTCCGAGGCGTCCGCGTCGATGGTGAAGGTCACCTTGATGTCGTTGAAGCCGTTGCGAACGTCGCTGTCGACACCGAGGATCCCGCGGATGTCGTGCTTGCCCTCGAGCTGCGCCTCGACCGAGCGCAGCTGGATGCCGCGGTTCTGCGCGACGGACGCCACGCCCGCTGTCAGGCAGCTCGCCAGGCCGACGAGGAGGTATTCGATCGGCGTGATGCCGTTGTCCTCGGCGGCGAAGACCTCGGGGTGGTCGGCGTCGAACACCGTCTCGGCCTTGTGGCTCTGCTCCGCCCCGAGACCGTGGAAGCCCTGGATCGAGGTCGTGCTGTGGACGCCCTGCTTCCACGTGGAGGATGCCCGCCAGGTGAACTGCGCGGCCTCGGGCGCGCCCTTCAGCACCTCGCGCGCGTCGAGCAGCGCCTGGACGTTGACTCCGTTGTCAGCCGTGGTCATGTTGCGTGGCCCCCTCTAGTCCTATTCCCCAGATTCCCCGTGGGGATTCTCGACAATACACTGGTCAGACGGGTGGAACTAGCTGCGAGGAGGCCGGCCATCGAGCGCACCAGCACCGTCGTCATCGGCGCGGGGCACGCGGGCCTCGCCGCGAGCCACTTCCTGAGCGACCGGTCGGTCGACCACGTCGTGCTCGAACGCGGCGAGGTGGCGAACTCCTGGCGACGCGAACGCTGGGACTCCCTGCGGCTGCTCACTCCCAACTGGCAGACCCACCTGCCGAACCAGCGCTACGAAGGCCCCGATCCCGACGGCTACATGACGATGGGCGAGGTGATCGGGTTCATCGAGCGCTTCGCCGAAGTCTCGCGCGCTCCCGTCCGCACCGGCACGAACGTGTCGTCGGTGCGACACGCAGATGACGGATACGACGTCATAACGAGCCACGGCGAGATTCGCTGCCAGACCGTGGTCATCGCGAGCGGCGCCTGCAACCGACCGACGGTGCCGCCGTTCGCCGAKGCGGTGCCGTCGGCCGTCGAGCAGCTGACGCCGTTCGACTACCGCGGCCCCGACGAGCTGCCCGACGGYGGCGTCCTCGTCGTCGGAGCGTCGGCGACCGGCGTGCAGCTCGCGGCCGAGCTGGCGCGGTCGGGCCGGCCGGTGACCCTGTCGGTGGGCGAGCACGTGCGGCTGCCGCGCCTGTACCGCGGGCGCGACGTGCTGTGGTGGATGGACGCGTCGGGCGTGTGGGACCAGCGGCACGATCAGGTCGACGACCTCACCCGGGCGCGGCGGCTGCCCTCGCCGCAGCTCGTCGGGACGCCCGAGCGCCGGACGCTCGATCTCAACGCGCTCGCCGCGATGGGCGTCGAGCTGGTGGGCCGCTGGGCGGCGGTGCGCGACGGCGAAGCGCTGTTCTCCGGCGGCCTGCGCAACCTGTTCTCGCTCGCGGACCTCAAGCTGGAACGCCTGCTGGACACGTTCGACGAATGGGCCCGGATGGACGGCGCCCGAGTGGACGGGGCCCGGGCGCGCGGCGAGCTCGGCGGTCCCGAGCGGTTCGCGCCGACGAAGGTGCCCGAGACGACGCGGCTGCGACTCGACCTGGGCAGCGGGGAGATCCGGGCGATCGTGTGGGCGACGGGCTTCCGACCCGACTACCAGTGGCTCGACCTGCCGGCCCTGGACGCGAAGGGCCGCCTGCGCCACGAGGGCGGCGTGCTCGGCGTCCCGGGCCTGTACGCGCTGGGCCTGCCGCTGCTGCGGCGGCGGAAGTCCACCTTCATCCACGGCATCGAGGACGACGCGCGCGAGGTGATCGACCACCTCGCCGGGTACCTGGCCGAGCGCCGCTGACCGCACGTCGTCGACGGCCGAGGCTCGCGCGTGGCCGCGCACCCGCCCGGATCCCTGCCACGACGCGCGCCTAGACCAGGCCGTGGTTCGGTGGCAGCACGCCGTTGATGATGTGGTTGCCGTTGTGCACGTACTTCCAGCGCGCCGGGTCATGCAGGGTGTGCGTACGGGCATTGCGCCAGTGACGGTCCAGGTCGTGCGCCGCGTCGGACGCCGAGGCGCCCATCAGCCCGAAGATCTCGCTGGCGACCTCGACGGCGACGTCGCCGCCGAACGCCTTCGCCTCGGCCACCGCCAGTGACGCCGCGCCCGCGGCCTCGGCACTGGGCCGGGGCCCCTGTGCGGCCGCCGCGTCGAGCGTCTCGGCCGCCCGCCGCAGCAGCGCCTCCGCGGCGTGGACCTTGGCGCCGAGCTGGCCGAAGCGCAGGAGCACGTGCGGCTCGTCGGCGGCGCGTTCCTCGGCGGCCTCGAACCACGGCCGGGCCTGCTCGCGCACGAACCGCGCGCCGTCGGCGAGCGCGGCGCCCGCGATGCCGACGTCGATGGCCGCGTGCAGGATCTGGCCGAACGCGCCGGCCACCTGCGGCCGCTCGTACGTGTGCCAGTGCGCCACGACGTTCTCCGGGGCGACGGCCACGTCCGTCAGCCGCGTCGTGCCGCTCATCGTCGCCCGCTGCCCGAAGGCGCTCCAGTCCTGCAGCACCTCCACGCCGTCCGCGTCACGCGGGACGTACGCGACCACCAGCCGGTCCGCCTCGTCGAGCGCGAACACCGGGATCCACGTCGCCGTCAACGCGCCCGTGCAGTAGTACTTGGTGCCGTTCAGGCGCAGCGTCCCGTCGGCCGCCGGCAGCAGCCGGGTCCGCATGTCCATGACGTGCTTCGTGCCGCGCTCCGACAGGGCGTTGCCGAACCGCGCGCCCGTCAGCACGTCGCCCAGCAGCCGCCGCTGCTGCTCCTCGGTGCCGTCGTGGCGCAGGACCGAGACGAACACGTAGTGGTTCTGCGGCACCTGCGCCACCGACGGGTCCGCGACCGCGAGCCGCCGGAACACCTCGGCGAGGGTCACGGCCGACACGTCGGCGCCGCCGAGGCGCGCCGGCACCGTCAGTCCGAGCAGCCCACTGCGGCCCAGCGCCGCGAGCTCCTCCACCGGCACCCGCGCCTGCCGGTCGCGCTCGGCCGCGCCGTC
Source organism: Pseudofrankia sp. EUN1h (assembly GCF_001854645.1). NCBI lineage: Bacteria > Bacillati > Actinomycetota > Actinomycetes > Frankiales > Frankiaceae > Pseudofrankia > Pseudofrankia sp. EUN1h. The sequence continues at coordinate 97,497 of NZ_MBLN01000065.1, forward strand.
GCGCAGCGTCGCGGCGAACGCGTCGGCGATCTGGAGCGCCTCGGCGTCGGAGCCAACGACGTGCGCACCGACGGCTTCGCCGCCGACGGCCCCGTGGCTCACGGCGCCACCGCCCATCCCCCACCGGCGGATGGCACCAGGCGGCGGACCCGGGGGATGACCTCCTCGGCGAACCGCCGCATCTCCGGTTCGAACGGCTGGAACTGCAGCATGAAGGTCTCGATCCCCTCGGCGTGGAAGTCGCGGATCCGCTCGGCGACCTGGTCGTAGGTGCCGACGAGGCCGGCCGCGGTCCCGCCGTTGGTGCCGATCGCGGGGAACTGGGCGTGGGTCTGGAACATCACCGCCTTGGTGTCGATGTGCTTCAACATCTCCGCCACCTTCGGCTCGTCCCTGGCCGCGATCTCCCAGGCGAACGCGAGTGCCTCGCGCGCCTGCGCCTCGGTCTCGCGCGCGATCACGAACGCCGACAGCCCGAAGCGCAGCGGCGGCTGGCCGGCGCGCCCACGGCTCGCGACGTCGGCGACGATGGCGCGCACCCGCTCGATCGGCTGGCCGTTGATGAAGTACAGGTCCGCGAGGTCGGCGCCCAGCGCGCGCGCCGGCTCGGACTCGCCGCCGAGATAGATACGCGGGCGGTCCCGGAAGCGGTCCTCGGGGCGCAGCAGGTAGCCGTCGACGTCGAAGTGCCGGCCGTGGAACGTCGTGCGCCGGCCTTCGAGGAGCGAGCGCGCGACCGTCAGCCATTCGCGGCCGTAGGCGTAGCGCTCGTCGTGTTCGAGGAACGGCAGCCCGGCCTTCTCGATCTCGGGCTTGTACCAGGCGTTGACCAGGTTGATGGCGAACCGGCCCTGGCTGATCTCCTCGATCTGCAGGGCCTGCTTGGCCAGCACGACCGGGTGGTACAGGAACGGCTTGATCGCCGTGATGATCTCGATGCGCTCCGTCGCCTCGGCCAGCGCGGCCGACGCGGTCCATGCCTCCAGGCCGTCGAGCTCGTCGCTCCAAGGGTTGATCGTGTGCTGGGCGACCAGCGTCGTGTCGTAGCCGAGCGCCTCGGCCTCGACGATCTGCCGCCGGTTGCGCAGGTAGCTGGCGTCGGGCGGGTCGTCGGGGTGGTGCAGCGACGCCCAGGTCCCGTTGATCAGCGCCCAGACGCCGAAGCGCAGCGGGTGCGTCGCACCGCCCGCCGGCGGGTGCCCGCTCATCGCCGCCCCTCCCCCACGAGCGTGCCGTAGCCAAGCGCGGCGTCGCCGCCAGGCAGGCCCTCGGTCTCCTGGAGGGCGGGCAGCACCAGCTCGGCGAACCGGTACGCCTCCTCAAGCAGCGGGACGCCGGAGAGGATGAAGGTGGAGATGCCGACGGCCTGGAAGTCGCGCAGCCGGCGCAGGACGGTCGCGGGCGAGCCGACGATCGCCGTCGCCGCGCCGGGGCGCACCAGGCCGAAGCCCGACCACAGCGCGTCGTCGAACTCGAGCGCTCGCGGGTCGTCCGGGATCTGGCCGCCGTGCAGCGCCAGCTGGTGCTGCTGGACCTGCGAATCGGTGCCCGCGAACGCCCGCTGGATCGAGGCGACGACGGCCGGGTCCATGGTGCGCAGGATGCGGGCGGCCTCGGCCCAGGCCTCCTCGTCGGTGTCGCGGACGACGACGTACAGCCGGATCCCGTAGCGCAGGGTCCGCCCGAGCTCGGCGGCACGCGCCGCGACCCGGCCGATCCGCTCGGCGGTGTTGGCCGGGGTGTCGCCGTAGACGAGGTAGGTGTCGATGTGGCGCGCGGCGACCTCGACCGCGGCAGGCGACGCTCCGCCGAACCACAGCGGTGGCGTGGGCTTCTGCACCGACGGCAGCGCCAGCTTGCCGCCCCGCACCGTGACGAAGTCGCCTTCGACGTCGACGACCTCGCCGGCGACGGCGGCCCGCCACGCCGGGATCCACTCGTCGGTGTAGCGGTAGCGGTCGTCGTGGGCGAGCGTCGAGCCCATCGAGGCGAGCGTGGCGGCGTCACCGTTGACGATGTTCAGCAGGACGCGCCCGCGGGTGAACTGGTCGAGCGTGACGGTCATCTTGGCGGCCAGCATCGGTGACAACAGCGGCGGGTGGACGGCCAGCAGGAAGCGCATCCGCTCGGTGTGCGAGGCGAGGGCGGCGGCCAGGATGTGGACGTCGTGCGGGCCGGTGGCCAGCAGCGCGCCATCGAAACCCAGACCGTCGATGGCACCCGCGAGCTGCTTGAGGTAGGCGAAGTCCACGTCGCGCACGCCACTGGGTGACCATGGCGCGCGGCCGTCCGGGGCGGTGAGGTACCAGAGGACCTCGGGGTCGGGCGAGGATGACGAGCGGGTCCCGGGCGAAGCCACGGGAGAATTCTACAAAACCGCTGGTTAAGGTACCTTTTCGACAGTTTTCACCCCACGTGTCGCCGCACTCGGCCGCAGCGCCGAACCCACCACCGGGAGTCGACGCATGACCACCTCCGTGCAATCCGCTCTCGCCGCGCGCGGGCTGCTGGACCGGGCGTTCCCACCACCGCGTCTGAACGACGAGGAGCGCGGCGTTCTCGGCCGCCTTCAGGCCGTGCTCGACGAGCAGGTCGAGCCGGCCGCCGCCGAGCACGACGCGCGGGGGCGCTACCCGGCCTCGTCGATCACCGCGCTCAAGCCGACGGGCATCACCTTCGCCTCCCTGCCCCGCGAGCTCGGCGGCATCGCCGCGTCACACCGGCTGACGCTGGAGGCGCAGGTGCGCATGGCCGTCGCGGACAGCTCCGTCGCGCAGATCTTCCGCGTCCATGAGGATTGCGTCCGCGAGCTGCACATCACCGCGGGCCCGGAGCTGCGGACCCGGCTGGGCGAGCTGCTCGTCACCCAGCGCCAGGTCATCGGCCTGGCCGCGGCGGAGAACGGCCGGCGCGTCGACAGCCCGATGACGACGCTCGCGCACCGCCGCGACGACGGCTCCTACCTGCTCGACGGCACCAAGATCTACACCACCGGCGCCGCAGGCTCGGACCTGATCGCCGTGGCCGCCTTCGACCCGGTCGCCGGGGCAGCCAACCCGCTGGACGGCGTCAGGACGTTCCTCGTGCCGCCGGACGCGCCGGGCGTACGCATCGCCTACGACTGGGACGCGCTCGGCCAGCGGGCCACCGAGTCGGGAACCATCACCTTCACCGAGGTCGAGGTCTCCCCGCTGCTCGGCGGCCTGCTGGCCACCGGGCTCATGCCGCACTCCGGGCCGCGTTTCCAGGCGGGCTTCGCCGCCGAGCTGGTCGGCCTCGGCATCGCCGCGCTGCGCGCCGCCGCGCCGTTCGTCCGCGACCGCAGCCGACCATGGCCGTCGGCCGACGTCGAGCAGGCCTCCGAGGACCCCACCGTCCGGGCCCTGGCCGGCGAGCTGACCGCCGATCTCGTCGCCGCCTACACCGCCGTCATCGCCACCGGCGACCTGCTCGACGCCTTCGAGGCGGGCCAGGTCGACCGCACGCAGCTGGCCGTGCCCATCTACGCCGCCAAGGCCACGGCCAGCCGCGCCGCCGTCCGCGCGACCTCGGAGATCTTCGCACTGATGGGCACCCGGTCCGCGAGGCGCGAGCTCGGCTTCGACCGCTTCTGGCGCAACGCGCGCACGCTCTCGCTGCACGACCCGGTCGCCTGGAAGCACATCGAGATCGGCCGCCACGTACTCGAAGGCTGGGAGCCCGAGCCGGGCCTGTACCAGTGACGCAGGCGCCCGCTCCCCCGCTCCCTGAAGATCGCCGTGACCGTGTCGCCGTCGTCGCGAATGCGGCAGAATCACGACGCCGGCAACACGCCGGCGGCGATCAGGGCTTCGCTTGTGAGGGTGAAGAACATGGGCGCGACGGTGACCGCGGTCAGCAGCAAAGGCCAGTACTCGTTCACCAAGCCGAACCGGGACAGCATCACGTTGCTGGCCGGGCTCGGGGTAGAAGGGGACGTGCACGCGGGTGTGACGGTCAGGCATCGCTCACGCGTCGCGCGGGATCCCACCCAGCCCAATCTGCGGCAGGTCCACCTCATCCACGAGGAACTCTTCGCCGAGGTAGGTGGCAAGGATTCACGGTAGCGCCCGGTGAACTCGGCGAGAACATCACGACACGTGGCATCGCTCTGCTCGACCTGCCCGTCGGCACATTGCTGCACATCGGCGCCGAGGCGGTCGTGGAGGTCACTGGTCTGCGCAATCCCTGCCGCCAGATCGACAACTTCCAGGAGGGGCTGCTGAAGCAGGTCGTGGGCCGCGATGAGGCGGGGAATATCGTGCGCAAGGCCGGAATCATGAGCATCGTGAGACAGGGCGGTACGGTGCGTCCCAGCGACACCATCATCGTGGAGCTTCCCGGCAAGCCGTACCGGCCACTGGAGCCGGTTTAGCGTTGCCTTAGGCAAGGCTCTGTCTGCCCGCTCGACGAGTCAGACCCAGCAGCGGCCTGGCTGCTCCCCTCGCGCGTCGTGGAGGCACCTGGGGATCCTGCACGTCCTGTCAGACGTCGGGGCCACGAAACGGTACTGGTCGTGGCCCCGACGTCTGACAGGATTCCCCGCAACGTCGGACACGATGAGGGGGCGGCCGCGCGCAGGGTGAACGTGCCGGGCGCGGCGCATCAGGTCACACCGCGGCGAGCTCCCCACGCAGCGCGGCGAGCAGTTCCAGCGTCCTGGTCCACTCCCGCTCGTCGCCGACCGGGCCGACGACCAGCTCGGTGACGCCGGCCGCCGCGAACTCACCGAGGGCCCGCGCCACCGCGTCCTCGTCACCGGCGATGACCGTCTCCTCGACACCCGAGCGTCCCTGGCGCTCCAGCACGGCCCGGTAGCCCGGGAACTGGGAGGCGAACCCGACCTGCTCGGCGACCCACCGCCGGGTGGCGTCGGGATCCGCGGTCACGCTCGCCACCACCGTCGCCACGATCCGGGGAGCCGGCCTCCCGGCACTCGTGGCCGCTTCGGTGAGGGTCGGGGCGATGTAGTCCCCGATCAGCTCGGAACCGGTCCACACGGTCACGGTGCCGTCGGCGAGCTCGCCTGCGATCCGCAGCATCACCGGCCCGAGCGCGGACAGCAGCACCGACGGCGGTGGCGTGTTCGGCGCGTCGACCGCGCCGGTCGCGGTGAGTGTCTCCCCGTGGTAATCAACCTGCTCGCCGCGCAGCAGCGGCAGCAGCGCCGACAGGTACTCGCGGACATGCCGAGCCGGTTTGTCGTACGAGTAGCCGAACATGCCCTCGATGATCGGTGGATGGCTCGGGCCGACCCCGAGCGTGAACGGCTGCCCGCTGACCGCCTGCACGGTCAGCGCCTGTCCCGCAAGCGCGATCGGGTGCCGGGGGTAGGTCTGCACGATGGCCGTGCCCAGCGCGAGGCCCGGTGCCGCCTGAGCGCTGAGGGCGGCGACCGTGAGCGCGTCCCAGGAGAAGATCTGGCTGAAGTAGGCGCTGTCGAGGCCGGCGGCCGCGGCGGCCCGGACCTGGTCGATGAGCGCCTGTGGGCTCGGGCCGACCCCGTTGACGTACAGACCGATCTTCACGATCCCTCCAAGGTGAATCGGACGTTCCGGTTCCGCTACCAGGCGGACCGTAACATGAACCTCCAGTTCCGTTTCGTTGAGGGGTTCGATCGAAGGGGTCGCCGTCGTGCGCACCGACGCCCGCCGTAACCGCGAGCTCATCGTCACCACCGCGAGCAGGCTGCTCACCCAGCACGGGGCGGCGGTGTCGATGGAGGAGATCGCGCGCACGGCCGGCCTCGGCGTCGGAACGCTCTATCGGCACTTCCCGGACCGGCGGACCCTCCTGGAGGACATCGCCGCGGACGCCGTCGGGCAGCTGCTCGCGGCGGGCCACGCCGAACAGGCCCGGAGCCTGACCGGGTGGGAGGTCCTGCTCCAACTGGTGCGGCGCTGCACGGACCTGCCGCTGGCCCTGATCAAGGAGCTGGCCGGCGGCCAGCCACCGCGTTCCCAGGTCCAGGACCTGGTCACGGAGCTCAACGCCCTGCTGGCGCAGATCGCCGCGCGGGCGCAGCGCGAAGGGTCGCTGCGCGCCGACATCCCGCCCGCCGAGGTCGTCGGCCTGCTCAACGTCATGCTCTGCCGCCCGGGCGCCCGCGCCGACGACCACCTCACGACCGTGATGCTCGACGGCCTGCGGGCCGATGGCGGCCCACGCGCCGACAGACCGGCCGACTAACCAGGTAACGGAGACGCATCAGAAGGCCGCTCTCGCTCGGCGACCTCGCGACCTTGATCCAAGTTTGACGGGGCCACCGTGTCGCGAGGAACAGAGACGCCAGGCACCGGGCACCGGTCCATAGAGCCGTGCTTTGCCGGACAGGCTGGACCAGGGCTGGCTAGCGATGGCAGCGAAGCAGCACGGCGCCGAGAGTCGTGGTGCAGCAGAGACAGTCGTCGCGCCATCGAATCCCGGAGACATTCATGCCGACCCTCAAGGCGGTCACCTCGGTGCCGGTGGCCACGTCCCGCAGCCGCACGGTGCCGTCCTCAGGGCCAGTAGAAGCCAGCAGCCCGCCGTCCGGCGAGAACGTCATTGCGGCATATCGGCCAGCGGCCCATGCGGCATGTTCGACCCCGCTGGCGGTATCCCACAGCTGAATTATTCCCTCATCGCTGACGGTCGCCAGCAGTCGGCTGTCCGGTGAGAACACCACATTTTCCACGCCTCCGAGGCGGCAGGTAAGCATGGCGATCTCGACCCCGGTGGCGGTCTCCGACAATCGCGCCGTCCCGTCGTCGTCGCCAAACGTAGCCACCAGCAGGCTGTCCGGCGAGAAGGCCACCTCCTGCACCCAGCCGGCGTGGCCGACCAGCACGGCAAGCTCGGTGCAGCTGGCTGTTTCCCACATGCGCACCGTCCCGTCCTCGTCCCCGGACGCGGCCACCAGCCGACCGTCCGGTGAGAACACCACGGCCTGCCCCGTGTTGTCGGGGCTGCCCAGAACGGCCCGCTCGGCGCCGCTGGTCGTGTCCCACAGCCTCGCCGGCCCCCCGTATTGGCGAGTAGCCAGCAGCGTGCCGTCCGGTGAGAGTGCCAATACCTGCACCGGGCCGCTGGCAAAAGCCAGCACCACGCGTTCCGCGCCGTCGGCGGTTTCCCAGATCCGCACCGTGTTGTCGTCGGCAGCGGTGACCAGCAACGCGCCGTCGGATGAGAACACCGTCGAGATCACCAGTGCGGTGTGGCCGTTCAGAGCGGCGCGTTCGGTGCCGTCGGCGGTTTCCCGGAGGGTCACCGTCCCGTCCTCCGCGCCGATCGCCAGCAGATCACCGCTCGGCGACGACGCCATCACGGCCGCCCAGCCGCCACTGTGGCTGGCGAAGGCGGCGCGCTCGATGCCGCTACGTGCCTCCCAGAGCCGTACCGTCGCGTCGGGGCTGACGATGACCAGCAGCTCGCCATCCGGGCGGAAGACGACATCCCGTACCTCTCCAAGGCCGGCCGGTACTGTGGCGCGTCCGATGTCGCCGGAGACGTCCCACAGGCGTGCCGTCCGGTCGTCGCTGACGGTGGCGAGCAGCTGGCCGTCTGGCGAGAACGCCACATCCGCCACGGCCCCGAGGTGACCGGTCAGCACCGCGAGCTCGGCACCGCGGTCCGTCTCCCACAACCGCGCCGTCCCGTCGTCCCCACCGGTGGCCAGCAGCCGGCCATCCCGCGAGAACACCACTGCCCGCACCGACCGACTGTGACCGGCGAGTCCGGCGAGCTCGGCGTCGCCGGCGGTGTCCCACAACCGGACTGACCCTTCCAACAGGCCACCGGCGGTGGCCAGCACCCTGCCGTCCGGGGAGAACTCCGCCGCCTGAACTCGGGAGTCGTCAGGGACGGCGCGCACGGCGCCGCTGGTGATATCCCACAGCCACACGGTCCCGTGGCTGTCAGCGGCGGCCAGCAGACGGCCATCCTCCGGCGAGAACATCACCCCCCGCGCCTGGCCGCCACGAAAGGTCAGCGCGGCGCGCTCGACGCCGCTGTCCGTCTCCCACACCCGCACCGAGCCGTCCTCGCCCCCGGCGACGAGCAGGCGGCCGTCCGGCGAGAACTCCACCGAGACCACCCAGCCGACGTGGCCGACCAGTACGGCGCGCTCGACGCCGCTGGCCGCCTCCCACACCCGCACGCGGCCGTCCTCGGCGGTGGCGAACAGACCGCCGTCCGGCGAGAACGCGACCGCGGCGACCGAGCTCAGGTGACGGACCAGAACGGCGGATTCGAAAGGGCGGTCGATCTTCCACAGTCGCAGCGTCGCGTCATCGCCGAGGGTGGCTAGCAGCCGGCCGTCTGGTGAGAACCGCACGTCGCGCACCCAGACGGGGTGGCCAGTGAGAACCGCGGACTCGGTGCCGCTGTCCGTGTTCCACAACCGTGCCGTCCCGTCTCGGCTGCCAGTGGCCAGCAGACGACCGTCTGACGCGAAGGCCACGGCGGTCACCGCGTCGGTGTGGCCGGCCAGGACGCGCCGCTGAGCCTGGCTGGTGGCCTCGGTCGACCAGACGACGCCCAGATATGGATGAGCGAAGGACTCGGCGTAGGACTCGGCGATGGCTGCGAGAGCGGGGATCGTGGCGAGTCGAGCCGCCAAGGTCGGGCCGAGGCCACCCGGCAGGGGCGCGCCGGTCAGCAGGTGGGCGCTGCCCGCCAGCACTCGCCCGAACAGAGGCGCCCGTTCACCGCCCGTGCTCGCCAGGTCGGCCTCGACCGCCAGACTGGACCCGGTGCGCTGGATCGAGGCTTCGATCCAGCGCGGGTCGCAGGCGAGCGCGCCGGCCTCGTCGACCAGGCCTGCGGCGCGCAGATGGTGCATGAGTCGGCGTGTCAGGTAGTCGCCGACCGGGCCGTCGGGCAGCAGCCACCACCGGCCCCGCCCGTCCGCGCCGGTCACGAGGACGCGGAAGGCGGCGACCAGCGCGGCGTGCGCCGCTTTCTGCCCGGCCGTGCCGAGCTCGCTGCGCAGGTGAGCCCGCAGCACGTCGTGCAGGCCGAACCTCGGGCCGTCGTCGCTCCACCGGCGGCGCAGCAGGCTCAGGTCGACCAGCCGGTCGCACAGCCTGCGGGCCTCGCGGCCATCAGGATCACCGGCACGGCCCCACAGCAACGCGACGACCTCGATCGGCACGTAGGTGTCCTCGGGGAAGATGCCGAGATCCAGGTAGTGACGTTGGCTGGCTTCGGGTAACTGGGACAGGCTCGCGTTGATGGTGGCTCGCACGCTGAACTGGCGGTCACGCTCATCCGCCACGTCCAAGGTTGCCGGCCCGTCGTTGACCAACTGCCGAAGAAGCCAGGCAGCGGCCTGCTCGAGGCCGGCGCGCTCCCGCACGGCGAGGGCGAGCTGGCTACCGGCCAGGCCGAGCAGCAGCGGCCAGCCTCCTGTCCAGGCGAGCAGGTCCGCCACCAGCGGCTCGGGGAGCCCGTCCACCGGGCCGCACAGCAGTTCCCGAGCCTCGTCGTCGGCCATCTGATCGACCAGCAGCGACCGGGCACCGACCGGCAGAACGCGACGGATGCGGGTGATGACGAGCAGTCCGCAGGCCCGGCCGACGGCCAGGAAGGGGGCGAGCTGGGAGGCCCGCCAGACGTCGTCGACCACAAGCAGCACCGGAGGCCGGGCCTCGAGCAGGGCGGCGACCCGGGCCGCGGCCCTGGCTGGGTCGGAGGACCCAGCCGGGGCACCCACCAGGCTGATGGCCAGGTCATCGAGCAGGGCGGCCAGCGCGGCACCGTGGCGTTCCTCCCCGACCTCGACCCACAGCAGGCCGCCAGGAAACGCCTGACGTACCTCATCGCGGGCACAGACCGCGGCGGCGAGCGTGGTCTTGCCGAAGCCGCCCTCGCCCTCGATGCCGGTCGTCCTCCCAGCCACCGGGCCGGCCGGGCCCAGCAGCGCCGCGAGCAGCTCGACCTCCAGCTCCGGGCGAGCGACGACCAGAGCCGGCGGTGGGGGCAGCTGCCAGGGCGGGTCGGGAGCAGGCCCGACGCCCGGCGGCCCGGGCGCGACGTCGGAGGCCGTCCCGTTCCCGGTGAACGCGGGATTGTGTGGATAGAGCGCACGAGCCGCGGCGAACAGCCGCGCCTGCCCCTCCTTCATGACACCGGCGCGCAGCGCCTGGCACACCGCGTCCCAGAACTGCAACGGCGTCGCGGCGTCGAACGGGATGTGGACGTCAGGAAAGCCCGCGAGCCGCAACACGGGCAGAGCCGCCGCCCGGTCCGGGAATGCGGTGGCAAGCTCGACGGCTGTCAGGCCGTCGTTCACCTGGCACCCCCCGCGTCCGAAACCACCTAGACGGCATCGACCAAGACGGCGGCACGACCCCGTCCCGGTGATGCACATCGTCCCACCAGACCGCCGATTCTGGCTCGCATTCGGTGCTCACCAAACTCCAGCAGGTCAAGGCCAGTAGGTGGTCATCTTGTGTCAGTCGACCGCGAGGACGGTTCGGCGGCGGCGGACGCTCCCGTCGAGATAGCCGGCGGCCAGGTCGTCGACCGCCCGCCAGCTGACGCGCGAGTGCTCGGCCGGGCGCAACCGGCCGGCGGCGACCAGTCCGGTCAGCTCGCGTAGCTCGCCGCCGACCGGCCAGTGGCCCCAGTAGCCCTGCAGCCGCCGGCGCGCCGGGCTCGCCAGGGCGTCCGGCGCGAGGACCGTCGGCTCGCCGGAGATCGCGCCGACCGCGACCGCCACCCCGCCCTCGCCCAGCAGCAACACCGCGGACGCGAGCACGGCGCCGCCGACGATGTCGATCACGATGTCAACCGAGCCAGCGACGTCCGCCAGGTCGGTGACGACGGCTGACGCGCCGACCTCGCGCAGCGCTGCGGCGTCTGCCGGGTCGCGCACGAGGGCGGTGACCCGCGCGCCCGCGAGCGCGGCGAGCTGGACGGCGTACCAGCCGACCCCGCCGGATGCCCCCGTGACCAGTACGTGCTGGTCCGGTCGTGGGGTGACCTCGCGCAGCGACTGCTGAGCCGAGATGCCGGGCAGGGCCAGCGCCGTGGCGGTCGCCGCGTCGACGGAGCCAGGCAGCGACGCGACGTCGGCCGCCTCGCTGACGACCAGCTCGGACCAGGCTCCCGGCGCGGGAAGCAGGGTGACGACGCGGGTCCCGGGGGCCAGCGCGGACACGGAGCCCGGGGCGTCCGGGTCGGGCGCCGCCTCGACCACGGTTCCAGCCGCGTCGAAGCCCCACACCCCGCCGGCGCCGAGCATCCGCGGCGCGTAGACGAGGTCACGGTCGACGAGCGAGACCGCCTCGACCTGAATCAGCACCTGACCGGGGCCGGGGGCCGGCTCCGGTCGCTGCTCGATGCGCAGCCCGGACGACGCGGCCGGGTCGACGACGAGCGATCTCATCGCTTCTCCTCCAGTACACACCGGACCCTTCCGGGCCGGACACAGTTCGCCACCGCTCAAATGTCCCAACCAGTTCGGTGTATTGAACTGACTAGTTCACTTGTGTGGTCCGCACCGTAGCATGGGCGGCGTGGGCAGTGGCGAAGGCGGCGGCGGGGACCCCTACTCGCGCGGGCGCATCGACAAGCGCCAGGCGATCGTGCGAGCCGCTTTCGACGTCTTCGCGCGCGACGGCTACGCGCAGGCGAGCGTCGACGCCATCGCCGCCGCGGCCGGCGTGGCGAAGCCGACCATCTACAACCACTTCGGCGCGAAGGAGAACCTGTTCCGCGTAGTGATGGCGGAGGTCGGCCGCCAGGCGATCGCGGCGACGCTGGGCGCCCTCGAGGCCTTCCCGGCCGAGCCGGAGGACCTGCGCGTCGAGCTGACGCTGCTCGGCCGCAGGCTCACCACCTGCTTCGCCGACCCCGTGTCAACCAGCCTGCGGCGGCTCCTGCACGCCGAGATCGTGCGCTTCCCGGACCTGCTCGACGACGTTCGCGCCGGTGCCGCGACGCCTGTCATCGACGCGCTCGCGGGCCGGCTGGCCCGCCTGGCGACCGCCGGCCACCTGCGGCTGACCGACCCGGTCCGGGCGGCCAACCAGTTCATCGCGCTGATCGGCGACGAGCTGCCAGCGCTGACCGCGCTGGGCACCCGGCCTGCCCCACCGGAACAGCTCGACGCGGTCGTCACCGCCGGCGTCGACACCTTCCTACGCGCCTTCAGCGCCTAGTCCGCCGCGTCAGTCGTGGTAGGCACCTGGGAGATCCGGACGTCCTGTCAGACGTCAGGGCCACGAAACGGCGCTGGTGGTGCCCCTGACGTCTGCCAGGATTCCCCGTGGCGCCGCACAGGATGAGTGCCCGACCGCGCGCGGGCACCTGCTCCCCGGTGCCCGATCAGAAGAGGCCGCCGCCGGCGTGCACGGTCTGGCCCGTCAGCCAGCGGGCGGCGTCCGAGGCGAGGAAGGCGACGATCTCGGCGATGTCGTCCGGCTCACCCAGGCGCCGCAACGGGTTCTGCGCGGCGATCTGTTCGAGCACGGCTGGCGGTTGGGTCGAGGTGAGCGCTTCGGTCCGGGTCGCACCAGGCAGCACGCTGTTCACGGTGATCCCGCGTGGTCCAAGCTCCCGGGCGAGTACGCGGACGAGCTCGTCGCCCGCCGCCTTGCTCGCGGCATAGACGCCAGCGCCGGGGCGATGGGTCACGGCCGCTCCGCTGGACACGACGACGATCCGGCCGCCGTCGCGTACCCGGTTGGCCGCCTCGCGCAGGACCATGAACGTCGCTCGGGTGTTCGTGGCGAACATCTGGTCGTAGTCGGTGTCAGACGTGTCCGCGATCGGCGCGAACCGGGCGAGCCCGACGTTGCTGACCACGATGTCGATGCCGCCGTAGTGCCGCTGCGCCGCGTCGAACAGCCCGCGCAGCTGGTCGGGGACGGCGACGTCGGCCGCCAGGGCGACGGCGCGCCGACCGGCGGCCTCCACCGCGGCGACGACCTCCAGGGCCGCCGGGCGGTCCGACCGGTAGTTGACGACGATGTCCGCGCCGCCGGCGCCGAGCCGCCGCGCGATCGCGCGGCCGATGCCGCGCGAGCCTCCCGTCACGATCGCGACCCTGTCGGACACGCGGCCTCCATAGTCCAGTACACCGATAGTCGATATCATCGACAAATATGGTCGAGGATGTCAACTGTCGACCAGGTAGACTTCGTGGGTGCAACCCAGCAAGGCCGATCGCGACCTGGCCGCCGCGCTGTCCGCGCTGCATCGCCAGGTGGACGTCCTGTACGGGGTGATCGCCCGCCGGTTCGGGCTCACCACCCAGCAGATCGAGCTGCTCTGCCACCTGGACAACCGCGCGCACCTGGACAGCCGCGCCCCGTCGTTCGGCGAGCTCGCGGGCATGCTCGGCTGCGACAAGACCAACGTGACGGGAATGGTCGACCGGCTCGAGCGGCGTGGGCTTGTCCGCAGGACCCCCGACCCGGCCGACCGCCGGGTCAGCCGGGTGACGCTCTCCGAACAGGGCGCGGCTCTGGCGCCCCAGATCCGCACCGCGGTGGCCGAAGCGATCACCGACAGCTGCGGCTCGCTGGACGCGGCGGACCGCGGCCGTCTCACCGACCTCGCGCGGACGGCCGCGCACGCCCTCCGCACCGGACACCCGACACCGGCGACGACATCCGCCCCGGCTCCGCCCGCCTGATCACTGGATCCGTCCCGTCGGACCTGGAAACCGAACCACCGCCTCAGGAGGGGCACCATGCCTGACCGAACAGCGGCCTCAGCCGACGAGCCCAGCGCGACCGACGAGGCCGGCAAGGCCGGCAAGGCGCTGCCCGAGCCGGAGGATGCGACCGGGCCGGAGGAGCCGGCCGGGCCTGAGTTCGACGCCTTCCACCGTCGGCTGTACCAGATCCGCCCGACCGGCCTGTCCGCCCACACCGCCCAGACAGCGGGGATGCGCCGGGTCGAGGCGCTGTCCGGCACGACGGTCGGCACGGAGCGACTGTGGATGGGCCAGACCCACGTCGCTCCCGCCACCCGGTCTGCGAACCATCACCACGGCCTGTCCGAGACCGGGATCTACGTCGTCACCGGCCACCCGGCGTTCGTCTTCCTGCGCGACGACGAGGAGATCCGGCTGGAGACCTCCCCCGGCGACTACATCTACGTACCGCCGTGGGTGCCCCACCGGGAGGAGAACCCCGACCCGGAGGCCGAGGCGGTCGTCGTCATCGCCCGCACCACCCAGGAAGCGATCGTCGTCAACCTCCCCGACCTGCGCTGGCGAGGCCCGGCCAAGACCTCCGACCAAGGCCGCTCCTGGCACACCTACTAGACAAAGGTCTTCCCCTGGGATGTGTTCTGGCGGCAACACGGCTGTAGCGGAGGCATTCGGGGCGAGGGTTGACGGTTGGACGGGGTGACCAGCAGTCCGGCCAGCGTGGCCGGCCTGGCCGCGCATCCCGTTCGGAGACCTCGTGACCATCCCCGCCTTCGACAGCCAGATCCCCGCGACCGCGGCCCGTAAGGTCGAGTTCGTCAGCGCGACCAGCTACAGCGGCGGCTCCGAGCTCCACCCACCGGGGTCCGGCGTCGATCTGGCCGCCTACCGCCAGTACGTCCGGGCGCTCGACGAGGCCGGCTTCGACTACACGCTGAACGGCTACAGCGCGAACTCCGCCGACTCGTTCGTCGTCGCCTCCGCCACCGGTCTGCTGACCGAGCGGATCAAGCCGATCGTCGCCCTGCGGCCCAACACCACCTTCCCGCTCGTCGCCGCGCAGAAGCTCGCCACTCTGGACCAGCTCACCGAAGGCCGCGCCGTCGTCCACCTCATCTCTGGTGGCAGCGACGCCGAGCAGGCGCGGCAGGGCGACTACGTCCCGAAGGACCGTCGTTACGCGCGCACGTCGGAATACATCGATGTGCTGCGTCGTGCCTGGACCGCGAAGGAGCCCTTCAGCCACGAAGGTGAGTTCTACAAGTTCGACGACTTCGGCCCCGGCTTCGCCACCTACTCCGGCGAGCCGATCCCGATCTCGATCGGCGGCCAGTCGAACGAGGCCTTCGAGGTCGGTGGCGTGAAGGCCGACTGGTTCACCTTCTGGGGCGAGCCACTGGCGGAGGTCCGCAAGGAGATCGACCGCGTGCACGCGATCGCCGACCGGGCCGGCCGCCCCCGCCAGCGGATCTGGGTCACCTTCCGCCCGATCATCGAGGCGACCGACGAGCTGGCCTGGGAGAGGGCCTACCAGATCCTCGGCGTGCTCGCGGAGCGCGCGCGGGCGGGCCAGGACCTGGCCCGCCGCTGGATCGGCGGCAACGGCGCACCGCAGAACAAGGGCTCGCAGCGGGCGCTGGGCTTCGCGGGCGCCGCCGAGCGCTACGACCGCGCGCTCTGGACCCCGACGGCGAGCGCCACCGGCGGGGCCGGGGCGTCGACCGCGCTGGTCGGAAGCTACGAGACGGTGGCGGCCGCGATCCTCGACTACGTCGACGCTGGCGCCGACATCGTCTCCATCCGTGGCTACGACGGCATCGTCGACGTCGAGAAGTACGGCACGTACATCCTCCCGCTCGTGCGGCAGGAGCTAGCCCACCGCGAGGCCACCGGCCAGCGCGGCACCCTCCAGGCCGAGCACCTCGGCTACTACGGCAATGACTTCACCAGCGTCGCCGACACCGCGGCGGCCAGGGCCAGGGGATGAATCGTGGATCTTGAACTTGCGGGGCGACGCGCGATCGTGACGGGCGGCAGCCGGGGCATCGGGCTGGCGGTGGCCGGCGCGCTGCTCGCCGAGGGCGCCCGGGTGGTGATCGCGGCGCGCGACGGTGAGCGGCTCAAGGCGGCGGCGGCCCGGCTGGCCGCCGGCGCCGATGGCGGGGTGGTCGTCCCGGTCGTGGCGGACACCGGCAGCGACGAGGCCGTGCGGGAGCTGGTCGCTCGCACCGTCGACGAGCTCGGTGGGGTCGACATCCTGGTCAACAACGCCGCCCGCGTCGGCGGCGCGGGCGGCCCCGGGGGCGTGCGCGCCCTCGCCACCGCGGATGCCGCCGCCGACCTCAACGTGAAGGTGCTCGGCTACCTGCGGACCGCGCAGGAGGTCATTCCCCACTTCACGGCGCAGCGATGGGGCCGCATCATCAACATCGGCGGGGTGGCCGCCCGCCAGGTCGGCCTCGTCTCCGGTTCGATCCGCAACGCCGGCATCGTCGCGCTGACGAAGACCCTCGCCGACGAGCTCGGCGCCCACGGCGTCACCGTCAACGCCGTCCACCCCGGCTTCACCCGGACCGACCGGCACGACGGCACCATCACGGTGACCGAGGAGCAGYTCGCCGCCGCGGCCAGGAGCATCGTCATCGGCCGGGTCGTGACGGCGGACGAGGTCGCGGCCGTCGTCACCTTCCTCGCCTCACCCGTCGCCGCCGCCATCACCGGCGAGTCCCTCGCCGCCGGCGGCGGCACTCCCGGCCCCATCCACTACTGACCAGGCGAGATCGGCGACCTTTTCGTCAACGGCCGCGCTCCGGCCCTCCTCTTCCCGGCGCCCTCGGGTATCGGTACGGCGGAGCAGTCGAGCCAGCCTCAGCGGGCACCAGGCCGGCCGCATCGGGAATTGTGGGCGGATGAACGCCCTCAGGGTCCGGGCAGCTCGGCCGGACGACTACGACACCATCGCGGCGGTGGCGGACGACTGGTGGGGCCGGCCCATCGACGCCGCACTCCCGCGGCTCTTCCTCGACCATTTCCACCAGTCCAGCCGGGTCGTCGAGGACGACCACGGCCTGGCGGCCTTCCTCGTCGCCTTCCTGTCACCATCTCAGCCACGCATCGCCTACATCCACTTCGTCGGCGTGCGGCCCGACCAGCGCCGCGGCGGTTGGGCACGCCGCCTCTACGAGGAGTTCTTCCAACGCGCGCGGGCGGCGGGCTGCCGAGAGGTCCACGCGATCACCGGACCGGGCAACACCGGCTCGATCGCGTTCCACCGCCGCCTCGGATTCGCCGTCGGCGGTCCCGTGCCGGATTACAACGGCCCGGGGCGCCCCATGGTGACCTTCCGCCGGCCGCTGACGGACGAGTCCTAGCCACGACACCCAGGGCAGCGCCCTGCGCGCACTAGCCGACATCGGCTTGGGCGCGGGCGAGACAAGGCCAAGCGCGTCGCCTTGGTCAGCGGCGTGAGGCTGACGGACCCGGAGCCGACCAGACGCCGCGTGGAACGCCGCCGCCCCGACCGGTCGGGCACCGCGACGCCGGACAGTGCGGGATGGGCGAACGCCACAGATCTGGACGGAACATCGGCGGCGATGCCCGGATTGGACGCGATGTGACTGTGTCTTCGAGTGTTGCGACGACTGCGAGTGTCACGGCGGCCGCGTCCCCGCTGAGCAGTGAGCGCCTGTTGGACGGGGTGGACGCGGCGGCGCTGTTCACGCCGTTCGCGCTGTCCGGCGTCGAACTCGCCAACCGGTTCGTGATGGCGCCGATGACCCGCCAGTTCTCCCCGGACGGAGTGCCGGGCGAGGACGTGGCCGGCTACTACGCACGGCGGGCGGAGCACGTCGGCCTCGTCGTGACCGAAGGCACCTATGTCGATCATCCGTCGGCCGGGGCCAGCGACCGGGTGCCGCGGTTCTACGGCGACGAGGCGCTGGCGGGCTGGCGCCAGGTCGCCGACGCCGTGCACGCGGTAGGCGGACGGATCGTCCCGCAGCTGTGGCATCTCGGCGCCGGCCGCACGGCGGGTGCCCCGCCGCACCCGGAGGCGGCGGTGTTCTCCCCTTCCGGCCTGCGGCCCGACGGAACGGTGGTCGGCGACGAGCCGAGCACCGCGGAGATCGACGAAGTGGTCGCCTCCTTCGCCCGCGCCGCGGCCGACGCCCGCAGGGCCGGATTCGACGGCGTCGAGCTGCACGGGGCGCACGGCTACCTGCTGGATCAGTTCTTCTGGCCGCGGACCAACCGCCGCGCCGACGGCTACGGCGGAAGTCTGGCCAACCGGGCTCGGATCGGGGCCGACGTCGTCGCCGCGGTCCGTGGAGAGGTGGGACCTGACTTCCCGGTGATCTACCGGTTCTCCCAGTGGAAGGGCGCCGACTACGACGCCCGGATCGCCGAGACCCCCGACGAGCTCGCGGCGCTGCTCACCCCGCTCGCGGACGCCGGGGCCACCGCGCTGCACGTCTCCACCCGCCGTTACTGGCTGCCGGCGTTCGACGGCTCCCCGCGCACCCTTGCCGGCTGGGCCAAGAACCTCACCGGCCTGCCCACCATCGCGATCGGCTCGATCGGCGTGCCGACGGCCTTCCGCGGCGACCACGAGGGCGCGGTACCGACCATGAGCCTCGCTCCGCTGCTGGAGTTGTTCGACCGTGGCGAGTTCGACCTGGTCGCCCTCGGCCGCGTCCTGCTCTCCGACCCGGCCTGGACCACCAAGCTGCGTGACGGTCGCCTGTCCGAGATCCGGGCCTACGACCAGGCCGACGGGTCCCGCCTGACCTGACGACCCGTGGCCGGGCCGCCGCCGGCCCGCCACCACCCGTGGTGTCGATCAAGCCGCGTTCCCAAGGAGCTGCCCGGCCATGCCTTCGTCCTTTGGCGTCACCGCCACGCCCGATGGACAAAACCCGCAGCTCCAGTCGGTGCGGTTCCGACGCGCCGGTGCGGACGACGCCGAGCAGATCGCGGCTCTCCATGCCGACAGCTGGCGCCGCCACTACCGCGGTGCCTATGCCGACTCGTTCCTCGACGGTGACGTGGCGGCCGACCGCCGTGCGGTGTGGTCGACGCGGCTGGGCGTACCGGCCAACAACGAGACGATCCTCGCCGAGCACGACGCCCGTGTGGTGGGCTTCATCCACGTCGAGTTCRACGACGACCCGCGGTGGGGCAGCCTCGTCGACAACCTGCACGTGACCCACGACCTGCGTCGGACGGGTATCGGCACGCGGCTTCTCCATCGCGCCGCCCGCGCCGTCGCCGGGCACGGGGCCAACAATGCGATGTATCTCTGGGTATTGCAGCAGAACACCGCCGCGCTGCGGTTCTACCAAGCGCTAGGAGCCACCGACGAGGGGACGGCGCCTGTATCACCGCCCGGCGGGGACCCGGCCCGGCTCCAGGGCGCGCCGCGCAAGCTGCGCATGGCCTGGGCCGACGTCGCGAGGCTGTTCTCCGACGGCCACCGGTGACGCGGGCGTAGAGCAAGCTGATCGCCACGGCCGGCAGAGCCTGGCCATGGGCCGGAATGCTGTTGCCGCGCGACGCCGGGTCACGCCGGGGTCGGCGGTGCTGCCGTTCTCGCCGTCACCCTAGCCGTCGGTCCGACGGTCGAACTGGGCCAGGAGGTCCAGGGTGATGTCGCGCAGGCGGCGCGCGTCGTCGAGCGCCCACAGCGCCGGCTTCAGCGGCACCCGCTGGCCTTCGAGCACGGCGGTCAGGCGTTCCCGTCCGGGCGGTTCGAGGAACGGGAGGATCTGGGCCACGGCTGTCGACACCGGCTTGCCGATCACTCGCAGCTGGTCGACCTGCGCGGCGGTGACCGGGTCGTACTCACCGGCGAAGCTCGTGACGACCACCCCCGGGTGGTTGAGGACATACCTGATGCCCGTGTCGGCATAGGTCTCGACGAAGTCGAGGCCGAGCAGGTCGTCGAGCCGGGCGGCGTGCCCCATCGCCCCAACGCCGTGGTAGGCGCGTTCCAGTTGCAGGTCGTCCCACCGGACCGGCTCGGTCTGGCCGGCCCCACCGAAGTTGAGCACGACCGGGTGCTCGGCGCGGCTCAGCGGGCCGACCAGCCCGTGGCTGAGCAGGAACCTGCTGAGATAGAACAGCGCGAAGGTGCTCTCGAACCCGTCGGCGGTGACCACGCGAGCTGGCAGGTGGTAACGCGCGCCGAGCACGAGCACGTCGATCACCGGGTGCCGCCGCGAGATCCACTCGACCAGGCGGCGGTTCTCGGCCACCTCGCTCAGGTCGGCGGCGATGAAATGTGCCCGGTCGCCGGAGTTCTCGAAGGCCCGGCCCTTCTTCTCGCTGCGCCCCACGACGAGCACCTCGAACCCGCGGCGGAGGTACTCCGCTGCGAGCCCCCTGCCGATGCCGTCGGTACCGCCTGTGATCACAGCCGTCGCCATACGCCAGCTCCCCTCCGCCGAGGGCGTGCCCAGGTCACGCCAGATACTTTTATCTATCAAAACATCTCCGCGCCGAACGGATCACCCCGGCCGATTGGAGAACCCGCGACCGATGATCGGGACGGTGCCGACGGTCTCACCCGGCGCCGGCCCGACTCACGATCTAATGGGATCGTCGGAGTCAGAGCGAGGAACCCTAATTACTCAGGTCTCGCATCGGATCCGGTCATGGGTTGTGGGGCGGATCCCGGCTTCCCGCCCGCCACAGCCCATGGATGGATGGGCGGGCAGCGCGCAGCGGCGGCCGGTCGCTTCTAACCCGCGTCGCGGCGGGCGCCAGCAGGATCCCGGGCGTCGGGTCAGACGTCATGGGCGCGAAACGGCGCTGGTTGTGACTCTGACGTCGGACAGGACGAGCACGCGGCCGCACGAGCGCCCGGACGGCGCCCCGACCGAGCCCGGGCCGGGCTCCAAGCGGGGTTGACTCCGCGATCGCCAAGGCAATTCCACGGTGATTGCGTTCCTGCGTACCAGAGCGAGGAAACGAAATTACTCAGGTCCGGGCCAGAAGATCCGCATGACGCCGGTCACCTACGCGTAGGGCACGCCGAAGCGGCATCCGACCCGCGCCGACTCGTGCTCCCACCAGCCGGGACGGCCTGCCTGCCACCAGCCTCTGGCGGACCGTGGCGGATGAATGACCCCATAGGCCCAATCATCTGACACACATCGACAGCAGTACGGCGAAGTGTGTTGGTTCAGGCTGTCTATGGACACGCCAAAATGCCACGATCCCGCTTCGGAACCAGGGCGCGGTCGAGGGCACTCCAGATTGCCCGCGGCGCGACCCAGGCAGTCACACCAGCCGGCCACAACGAGCCGTCAGCGACCACCTCAGCCGTGTTCTCCCAGTCACACCCCGTACACCACGTCCGTCAGACTCCGCCCTCTGGGATCGTCAAGGCGTTCGTAGAGCAATTGGGTTCTTGCGTGCCAGAGCGCCGAAAACCCCACCGGATCACCGGCGGCATCCTAGCGTGGTCAGTCACCAATGGCTTTCAGCGCGCTAACGGGTCAGGGCGGGTCGGCCCCGATTGCTAGCGGGAAGCCGTTCCGCCGGTCGCGCCAGTCCCGAACAGCTCGCGCATGCCGGCGAGCATGTGGTCGTGGACGAGCAACAGTACGTCGGCCGTCAGGTCAAGTCTGTCGTCCGGGACGCCGGCGAACACTTCCCGTAGGAGCGCGTGCCGCGCGGTGCGCACCTTCCGGACAGTCTCACGACCTTTGGACGTTATGGCGATCAGGCTCACGCGCCGGTCTCCCTTGACGGGAGTCGCCTCGACGAGGCGGTTCTCGCGGAGCTGACGCAGCTGGAGCGAAGCCGTGGAGATGTCGATCCGCAGGCACTCGGCGATGTCGGAGATCCGCAGCGGCTCGGCCAGGTCGAAGAACTCCAGCAACCGCAGTTCGCTCGGCGGCAGCTCGCAGCCCGAGCGCTCGGCGATCTCCGCCCGGATATGCCTGCTCTCGCTCCAACGCACCAGCGCCGCGACGCCGGCCTCCAGCCTCTCCAGCGGCGCCTGACCTGATGTACGAGGAGAGGGCGGCAGGGCGGCGCTCACCGCGCCAGGCTACCCGTTCACCTCCCGCCGAGCCGGCACGCCGATCACGGCGGTAGCGCCCAGCTCCTGTGCCAGCCCCAGATCGGCTCGCCGGCGGGATGGTGTCCCGGCCACTACCACCCTCAGCGCGGTCTTCCTGGCCGCGTCCCGGCCCATGACAGTCGGAGAGGCGCGACGACTTGCGCCACAGGCGTGACGAACTGGGCATCGGGCCGCAGCGCCCCGGCGTGTACTCCCCGCTCCGAATCTCAGGGCAGACCCGTTCGCCGAAACGTCCCGCGCGGCTGACAGAACGGCGAAGCAGCCCCTCGAACGAAAGGCGGAAAAATGTCTGTAGGAGAAGTCGTCTTCGGTTTTGGCGCGCACTGCGGCATCGGCGACGGGCCGGAGCTGCTGCGCCTGGCCGAGCAGGCCGACCGCGACGGGCTTGACATTTTCTCGCTGTCAGACCATCCCTACATCGGCGGGCGACTGGACGCGTATGCCTCCCTCGGATTCGTCCTCGGACGGACCCGGCAGCTCGCGGCCTTCGCCAACGTCACCAACCTGCCGACCCGGCCCGCTCCCGTGCTGGCGCGGACGGTGACGTCGTTGTCCGCGCTCTCCGGCGGCCGCATCGTTCTTGGCGTAGGTGTGGGTGGTCTGTGGGACCGGATCTCCGACATGGGCGTGCCTCGTCTGTCACCGGGTGACGCCGTCGACGCCTTCGAGGAGGCGGTCGTCCTGATCAGGAGGTTGTCCGGTGGCGGTCCGCCGGTCACCCATCGGGGCCGCCACTACCGAGTGGACCAGATCGAGCCGGCGCCGGTGGCCGCCGTCCCCGTGTGGACCGGATCGGTCGGCCCGAAGTCGCTGACCGCCACCGGCCGCGTGGCCGACGGCTGGATCCCGGGCCACGCGGCGGACTGGCTCAGCCAGCGATACCGGGAGTCACGGCCGATCATCGACGAAGCGGCGACGGCCGCCGGGCGCGATCCGCATGCGATCCGCACGGTCTACAACCTGCCCGGACGCATCACCGACCGCCCAGCGGCCGCCACGCGTGACCGCGACGGCCGGTGGACCGGCGGTTCCGCCGACCAGTGGGCCGAGGAGCTGACCGCGGCCGTGCTGACGCACGGCGCATCCGGCTTTCTCCTCTTCTCGCCCGGCGGGGGCACGCCGGACGCCGTTTCCGTCGCCCGCTGGGCCCAGGAGATCGCCCCAGCGGTGCGCGAGGCGATCGCCAAGGAGAACGGCTAACGGCCCCTGGCGCGAGCCGGCGACGCGGGGACGAGACGCCTCGGCCCGCGACCGCCGAACGGATAGGACAACCGGCGTTCCAGGGCCTGCCCTGTCCACTGTTCGCATTTCCACGTACGACGGCCTAGCCAGGTACGGCGGGCTGGCGGTCGTGGCCCGGCGCGACGTGCCGGCGCAGGGCGGGCGCGATGACCTCGCCCAGTCGGTGCAGCGACTCGCGCACCGCGTCCTCGGGCAGGCCGCCCCAGTCGATCAGCGCGTGGACCCGGTCGAAGCGCACCGCGTCGTACAGCTCGGCGAGCTTCTCGGAGACCTGCTCGGAGGTGCCGATCATCAGGTGCTGGCCAGGACGTAGGCCCAGGGCGAACTGCTCGCGTTCGACGACGAAGCCGCCGCCGCCGGGGTGCTTCGGGCGCAGAAAGTCGTGGTAGTAGGGGTAGAGCGACATCGCCTCCCCAGCGCTCGACGTGCCGAAGTAGTGCAGGGCGACGCCGAGGCGCAGGTCGTCGGCGTGCCCCGACTGGGCGCCGGCCTCCCGGTACACGTCGGCGAGTTCGCGCAGYCGCGCCGGGGTGCCGCCGATGTAGCCAAGGATCATCGGCAGCCCGAGCCGGCCCGCCCTGGCGGCGCTGGCCGAGGTTCCGCCGACGCCCAGCCAGACCGGCAGCGGCTCCTGGACGGCCCTGGGCATGACGACCGCGTCGCGTAGCGGCGGCCGGAACCGGCCTCGCCAGGTGACCACCGGCTCAGCGCGGATCTTCATCAGAAGATCCAATTTCTCCTGGAACACCGCGTCGTACTGCCCGATGTCGACCCCGAACAGCGCGAACGGCTCGGGGTAGGCGCTGCGACCGACGATGATCTCGGCGCGCCCGCCACTGAGAAGGTCCAGGGTGGCGAAGTCCTGGTAGACCCGGACGGGGTCGAGGGCGCCGAGCGTCGTGACGGAGCTGGTCAGCCGCAGCCGGGAGGTGCGGGCCGCAATGGCGGACAGCACTGCGGCCGGCGACGAGACGACGAAGTCCGCGTTGTGATGCTCACCCAGCCCGAAGTGATCCAGCCCGAGCTCGTCGGCCAGCACCCCGAGCGACACGATCTGCTCGACGCGCTGACGGGGGGTGCGGCGCGTGCCGTCCACGGTCACGGGCTGCAGGTCCGACAGCGAGGTGACGCCGATGTCGAGGTCCCGGCTCACGCGTCGCCAACCTCACGCGGCGCTTCCCACCGGGCCATCGTTCCTGCTCCGGCCCCGGGAGCCCGACCTTCATCCGCGCCGATCTCGCCGACGGTGCACATCCAGCATCCTCTCGCTCATGAACTATTGATAAGATAGCTCGATACGAAAAACATAGTCAAGGCAAGATCGAGAGACACCCCGCGACGGTAGGGTGTCAGCGACATGGCTGCGAACAGCGATCGGGACGGGACGCAGGCCGCCGCCGGCGGCGGCCTGGACTTCCACACGGCCATCGAGCTGATCGGCCGGCGCTGGACCGGAGTGATCCTCGCCGAGCTGCTCGCCGGCCCGATGCGGTTCGGCGAGCTGCGCGAGCACATCCCGAGAATCACCGACGCGATGCTCTCCCAGCGCCTCAAGGAGCTCGAGCAGGCCGAGGTCGTCGAGCGGGTGGTGACCGTGGCCAGGCCGGTGGAGGTCCGTTACGCCCTCACCGCCATCGGCCGCCGCCTCGAGCCCGTGCTGGACGCGGTCCGAGCGTGGAGCGTGGACTGGGCAGCACATCAGGCAGCCAAGTCAACGCGTGACGCACGTTGACCTTGACGTGGGCGTCAGGGCTTAGCGTCGCCGCCGTGTCGACGACTCGAACCTCCCGTCAGGTCCTGCTTGCCCACCGTCCGCAGGGGACGCCCGTCCCCGCGGACTTCCGCCTGGTCGAGGTGGACGTCCCGCCGTTGACTGAGGGGCAGGTGCTGGTGCGCAACACGTACCTGGCGCTGAGCGCGGCCATGCGGACGTTGATGTCGGACGAGGACGTTCCCCTGCCGATGTACCGGGTCGGGGAGGTGCTGCACGGGCCGGCGCTCGGCGAGGTGGTCGCGTCCACCGACCCGGGGTTCGCGCCCGGGGACCTGGTGCGGCACCGGTCGGGGTGGCGGGAGCACGCGTGGGGCCCCGCCTCCGGATTCCTGCGGCTGGACCCGGACCTGTACCCGGACCCGGTAGCTCACCTGTCTTCGGGGCTGACCGCCTACGCCGGCCTCATCGCCGCGGGACGGCTGGCGGCTGGCGAGACGGTACTGGTCACCAGCGCCGCCGGGTCGGTCGGCAGCGTGGCCGGCCAGCTCGCCCGGCTGCTGGGCGCGGGCCGGGTGATCGGTACCGTCGGCTCGGCCGCCAAGGCCGACTATGCCACCGGCGTCCTGGGCTATGACCAGGCCCTCGACTACCGCCGCGGTCCCATCGGCGATGCTCTGGGCGCCGCGGCCCCAGACGGCGTCGACGTGGTCTTCGACAACGTCGGCGGTGCGCAGCTGCGCGCGGCGGTCCACGCGGCCCGGCCCCGGGCTCGGATCGTGATCTGCGGCGCGCTGGCCCACCAGGCCGCGCACGAGCCCGCGTCCCTGACAGTGGAC
Organism: Pseudofrankia sp. EUN1h; assembly: GCF_001854645.1. Classification (NCBI taxonomy): domain Bacteria; kingdom Bacillati; phylum Actinomycetota; class Actinomycetes; order Frankiales; family Frankiaceae; genus Pseudofrankia; species Pseudofrankia sp. EUN1h. The sequence continues at coordinate 123,038 of NZ_MBLN01000065.1, forward strand.
ACGATGGCCGTCGCGGGCAAGCGCCTCACCGTCACCGGATTCACCGCCGCCGACCATCCCGGCCTCGCGGCCGAGTGGCCGGCCCGCTTCGCGGCCTGGCTGCGTGACGGCTCCATGCACCTGGCCCACACGCGGCTGGATGGGCTGGACTCCGCCGTGCCCGGGCTGCTCGATCTGCTCGCCGGTCGGCACACCGGCCTGGTCGTGGTGGACTTGAGGAATGCGTATCACTGATGCGGCCCGTGCGGTCGGGGCGACGCCGCGGGCGCTGCGCTGGTACGAACAGCACGGCCTCATCCGCGCAGCGCGCACCCCGGCCGGTTACCGCGACTACAGCGACTCGGACCTGGCACGCATCCGGAACATCCGCACCCTGCTGAGCCTCGGGTTCACCCTGGAGGACATCGCCACCTTCGATGCGTTCCTCGACGGACGACTCCCCGAACGGTTCGCGGCCAGTCCTGGCGGCCCCTGCGAGGCCGCCCTGGCCCGGAGCCGGGAACGGCTCGCCACCCTGGATCGGCGAATAGCCGAGCTCACCGGGCTGCGCGACCGCCTCGCCGCGTCGATCTCGACAGGCGACGACGCCCCGGCCTCGTCCCGCGGCTGAACGTGCGGTGCCGCGGGCGCGAGAGACGTGGTGCCTCGGCCGCGGGAGAGCGGTGCCTCGAGCGGTCCGCCGCCGCGACACCGTCGAGCCGGCGGACTCGCTCAGCCCGCCTGGCCGGCGAGAAAGCGGCTGATCGCGGCGGCGAGCGCGGCCGGCTGCTGTTCCTGGACGTTGTGGCCCGTCTCGAACTCGACGACCTCGGCCCGCGGCACGCGGGCGCGGAACTCGTCGACGACCTCCGGCGAGAGGAACCCGTACCGCCCGCGGACCAGCAGCACCGGGATCGTCGTCGCGTCCAGCCCGGGCCACAGGTCACCGAAGTCGACGCTGAACCGGGCGCCGGGCGGCGGGCTGGCGAAGTGGTGCTTGAACACGACCGTGCCGTCGTCGCGAACCCGGGTGTTGAGCACCACGCCCCGGGTGAGCGCCGGCCGTGACGAGCCGATGCCGGCGGCGAGGGCCTTCTCGACGATCTCTTCGCGGGAGCCGAACTCCTGCGGACCGGCGAGGAAGTCGATCACCTGGGCGGCGTCCTCGGGGCGCTGGTTGGGGCTGGCGTCCACGAGGACCAGGCCGCCGACCAGATCCGGACGCGTCTGCGCCAGGGCGATCGCGGTATGGGCTCCCAGCGACTGGCCCACGACGGTCTGCCGGACGCCCGGCTCGACGGCGTCGAGGACGGCGGCCACGGCTGTGGCGTTCCGCTGCGGGGAGTAGTCGAAGTCGTCGCGCCACGCCGAGTCGCCGTGGCCCGGCAGGTCGAGGGCGAGAGCCGGCCGGCCGAGCGCGAGCAGCGTCCCGTCCCAGGTGTGGGCGTTCAGGCCGCCGCCGTGCAGCAGGGTGATCTCCGGCGAGGCACCCCACAGCAGCGCGCTGAGGGCGCCCTCCGAGGTCGTCACGTCGAGGCGGCGCACCGTCGGAAGCTCGGGCGGGGCGCCCACCTCGGCCGCCTCCTCCGCGAGAAAGTCGAACTCGGCGGGGTCGTGACCCATCGTCGTCCTCCTGTCGCCGCCCGGTGCACCGACCGATGTCTCGGCTGTCGGCGACCGGCTGCTGAAAACCCTCGTCACGATAACGAACGCGAGATTCTCGGCACCCTTCTTCCGGCCCGTCCGGCCCCAACTGATAAGCGATCGATACAAACCGTTCACGGAGACAGGTTCGCTGGCAGGCGCGCCGCCGTCGATGCGCGACGAGGACGGACCCGGCAGTGGTCGAGACCGACCTCGCGACGCCGGCGAGGTCCCACCGCCGGTCACGGGTCGCCCCGGGACGCGCCCGGCCGCGGGACCTGTCCGGCCTACTCCTGGACGATGACCCGCTCCCCCTCGCCCACGGGTTCCTGAAAATTGGCGAAGTAACGTTCCAGGAGTTCGTCGGAGACGGTAACGCTGTTCGCGTCGCTGTGCTGGTTGCGGACGGCCAGCCGACGCCGCAGCGTTTCCAGGTCGACCTTCAGCCGGATAAGCTCCCACCGGCATCCGTGGCTCTCGATAGCGGCCTTGTACCGATCCCGGGTCGCCCGGTTCCAGAAGCTGTAGTCGATGACCACGGGCAGCCTCGCCGTCATCAGACGGATAAGATCTTCCCATAGTTTCCGCTCGGCGGTGGACTTGAGATGCTCGTATTCCGCCGGGTCGAGGTCAGCCGCATCGTGGCCGATCCATTCCCACACCAGCTCGTCGATCGAAAGCCGGGTGTAGCCGCGGCGCTCGAGGGCCCGCGCATATGTGCTCTTGCCAGAGCCGGACAGGCCGCACATCATCACGACGAGGCCGCGTTCCCTCCCGGTGAGGTCCGGCAGAAGATCCGCATCGTCCACGAACGCGAGGCTAGCGCGACGTCCACCCGCAGGTGATCGCCGCCGGCGTGTCGTGGCGATCACCTGGCGCGAGCAGGTCCGCTCGCGGTTTCGAGCGCTCTGGGCGGCGGCGTGCGCCAGTCGTCGATCGGTTTGTTCGGGAGCTCCCGGCGGATGACCGGCGCGATCTCGGTGGCGAAGATCTCCAGGGTGGCCCGGTAGTCCTCCGGGGTGAGTGCCTCCGCGTCGACGTGGATGTGCACGAGGTCGTGCTGGAACGTCTCGTACTGGGCCAGCAGGATGTCGATCACCTGTTGCGGGCTGCCGACGAGTGCCGAGGTCTTGGTGATGAAGTCCTCGACCGTGGCGATCCCGAGCCGGTCGATGGCCGCGTGTTCGTAGCGGCGGTTGTAGGCCAGGCGCCGCTCGAAGACGGGTGTGAACTTCCGGACCGCCTCCTGGCTCGTCGAAGCGGCAAGGAATCCGCCGGTGCCGACGCCCACCAGAGCACCGTCCGGGTCGTGGCCGTAGAAGGCGAACCGCTCCCGGTAGTACCGCACGCTCTCGAGATACCGGCCGACGGCGGCGGTCCCGATCGAGGTGAACAACGGGTCGCCGTGCCGGGCGGCGAAGTCGGCGCTTTCCAGGTTCGTGTTGGCGCCGTGCCAGATCCGCAGGCCGCGCCGACCCGGCCGGGGTAGCGCGGTCACGTCGACCAGCGGTGGTCGGAAGCGACCCGTCCAGTTCACCTTGGTCTCGTTCCACAGTGCGCGAAAGGCCTCGTAGTTCTCGCGCAGCCGGTCCCACTGGTCGTCCGGGGTCACCCCGAAGATGCGATGGGTCTCCGCGTAACCCCCCTTGCCGATGACGAGGTCGAGGCGCCCGTCGGCGAGGTGGTCCAGCGTCGAGTAGTCCTCGACGGCCCGCAGCGGGTCGTGCAGCCCGAGCGTCGAGACCGTCGTGACCAGCTGGATCGTGCCGGTGCGCGCGGCGGCGTTGGCGAGGATCACCACCGGCGACGAGGAGACCGCCAGGCCGTCGTGCCGCTCACCGATCCCGTAGGCGTCGAACCCGAGCCGCTCGGCGAGAACGGCCTGGTCGACCAGGTCCGTGATCTGCTGCCGCACTGACTTCCGCTCGTGCGAGACGTACGGCAGGAGGAGGAACTTCATCTGTGGTCTCCCGGGGGCGGGCTGGTGTCACCGGCGACGCCGAGGGGGTGTCGCTGCTGGCGTAGCTGGTTCGTCGGCCCGGCAGGACGAACCCGCCCGACGTGCCGGGCTCGGCGAGGACGGGAGTCAGCCTGCCGGGCGGCCGGAGTACGCGGAAGACTGCACTTCGACGTGCGTTATGCACTTTAAAGTGCGTATCAGCAAAGGGAGGCTGGCCCGTGAGCGAAGTGGACGTCGCATCGGACGAGACAGCGGTCGTCGGTGGAGGAGTCTGCGCGACGGAACGGGACGCCCAGTCGGTCCGTGAGCTGTTCCGCCGCGTCGGTGACAAGTGGTCGCTCAATGTCGTCGCGGAGCTCTCCCCCGGTCCGGTGCGGTTCATGGTCCTGCTACAGCGGATCGACGGGATCTCGCATCGTTTGCTGGCCAAGACACTAAAAAGTCTCGAACGCGACGGGCTTGTTACAAGGGTGGCCTATCCCGAGGTGCCGCCACGGGTGGAATACGCCCTCTCACCGCTCGGTGAGTCGCTTCTCGAGCCGGTCGTCGCACTCGCGGACTGGGCGGAACGCCACCGAGCAGAGGTCGATGTGCACCGCGCCAGCTACGACGCACGCCAGCCGCCACCCGCGCTCTCGGACGGATCGCCGACACCGACACCGACGATGACGGCGACGGCGATCGGCCCGGGGTCCCCTGCCGGCACCGGCCCGGATCTGCCGGCGGGTCCGCGGGCCCGCGGAAGGTGGTGATCGGTCACGGGCGGACCTCGGTCGTTCTGGGCGTCCGGTCAGGTCAGGAGCACGATCCTGCCGAACACTTCGCCGGCGTCCATCTTCTGGTGGGCCAGCACGGCCTGCTCCAGGGGCAGCAGTTCGTGCACCACCGCGTCCAGCTCGCCGCGGCCCGCGGCGGTGAACAGCTCGGCGGTCACGGCGTGCCGGGCGGCCTCGGTCATGGTGTTCGTGCTGAAGGTGGCGAACGACATCGACTTCTGGAACGCCGCGAACAGGTGCGCGGCGAAGTCCGCCGGTGGGTCGCCCGCGACCGCGCCGACGGCGACCATGCGGCCGTTCGGGTTGAGCCTGGCGAAGAAAGACGGCAGGTCCGGGCCGGCCACGACGTCGATGATGACGTCGTAGCCGGCGGGAGCGTCCTGGGGTTCCTCGCCTCGTCCCTCGCCGGCGCGGTCCAGCACGTGGGTCGCGCCGAGCTTGCGCAGCCGGTCGCCCCGCTCGGGCGACGACGTCGTGACCGCGACCGTGCCCGCGCCCTGGCGGGCCGCGAGCTGGACGGCCATGATCCCGATGCCGCCGGACGCGCCGCGGACCAGCACCGACTCGCCCGGCCTGAAGTGGGCGTGGCGAAGGCCGAAGTGGGCCACTCGCCCGGAGCTGCCGAGCGTCACCGCGTCGGCGGCGGAGAGGTCGGCCGGGAGGGGGACGAGCGTCTCGGCCGGCGCGATCGCCCGCTCGGCATAGCCGCCGCCCAGGCCGGTGAACCCCCACACCCGCTGACCGACCCAGGCCGTGTCGACGCCGTCCCCGACCGCCGCCACGGTGCCCGCTACCTCGCCACCGAGGATGTGGCCCTCCTGGAACCCGTAGGCGGCGACGGCGCCGCTTCGGATCATGACGTCGACGCCGCCGACACCGATCGCCTCGGTGGCGATCAGTACCTGCCCGGCGGCGGGAACCGGGTCGGGGAGCTCGACGACGGCGAGGCCCTCGGGTCCTCCGAACCTCTTGATCGCAACTGCCTTCACGGTCGCCTCCGGTTCTGGGATGTGTCTGGGCTGGTCGGCCGACCGTAACGGAGCACCCCGTCCGTTTCGCTAAAGTGAGAGCGGTGACGGCCGAAGTGATATCGACACCGCGGTGATGACGACGCTGCGCTCGGACGCCCGTGACAACCGCGCGCGCATCCTCGCCGTCGCGCGCGCGGCGTTCGCCGCGGAGGGCCTCGACGTGCCGATCCGGGAGATCGCCCGGCGGGCGCAGGTCGGCGTCGCCACCGTCTACCGGCACTTCCAGACCAAGGAAGCCCTGCTGTCCGAGGCCTTCGGCGAGCAGATGGCCCTGTGCTCGGAGGTCGTGGGCGAGGGGCTGGCGGCGGCCGACCCGTGGACCGGGTTCTGCCTGGTGATCGAGAAGCTCATGGAAATGCACGCCCTCGACCGGGGCTTCGCGCGCGCGTTCACTTCTCAGCTTCCCCCGGCGGTCGGCCTCGCCGAGGACCGCGATCACACGCTGCGTCTGCTGCTCGAGCTCGTGCGGCGCGCGAAGGAAGCGGGTTCGCTGCGCGGGGATTTCGTCCTGGAGGACATCGTCCTGGCGCTGATGGCGAACGAGGGTATCCGCGCGGAGTCACCCGGAGTGAGGGTCGTGGCATCACGCCGCTTCGCCGCGCTCATGATTCAGTCTTTCCAGGCGAGCCCCGTGCCGACGCCGCTCCCGCCGGCGGTCCGCCTGCCTCTCACCAGAGGCTGAGACTTTCCCGGGAATCTCTTGGAAACGGCTTCCTTCTCACCTGGCCGTCGGATCGCTGGGCGTGACGGCCCGGGCGGCGGCGATCAGGTCCAGGAGATGGGGGCTGTGGTTGTCGGCCCGGTGGACCAGGGCGGTTTCTATCTTGATGGGAGGGCTGGCCAGGCGGCGGAAGGCAATCCCCGGTAGGGCCTGCCTGGCGAGAAGGTAGGCCTGGTCGGGGTAGAAGACCGTCCAGCTGGCGCCGCCGGCGGCGATCATCGCCAGCATGTCCTGGTCGTTGCTGGCGGGCGCGTGGCTGGGTTCGAATCCCGCCTCGCGGCAAGCGCCGAGCACGGCGTCGACGAGCAGCGGGTTGGCGTCGCGCGGTGGGAGGCGCACCGGCAGCGAGGCGAGCTCCGCCAGGCGGACGGTGCGGCGCCGGGCCGTGGTCACGCCGGTGGGCAGCGCGGCAACGAGCAGATCGGCCCGGAYGTGCGCATAGCGAAGGTGGCGGGCCATCTCGCTGTCAGGGCGGCGGCGGACGAAAGCGACGTCGAGGTCTCCGCCGGACAGGTGCGCGATCCGCTCGCGTTCGGTGAGCCTGACCAGGTCGACGGTGATGTTCGGCTGGCGCCGCGAGAAGTCGCGTAGCACGTGGGTCAGATAGTCACCGAGGCCGGCGCTGGTGCCCAGGCGCAGCGTGCGGACGGTGGGGGCGCCGAGTTCGCGGGCCGCGGCCTGGGCCCGGTCGGCGGCGGCGATCGCCTCCCGGGCGTGGCCGAGGAAGACGCGACCGGCATCGGTGAGCGCCACGCGCCTGGTGGAGCGGTCGAGCAGCGTCACGCTCAGCTCGCGTTCCAGGCGGCGGATCTGCTGGCTGACGGCCGGCTGCACGATGTGCAGCTGCTCGGCGGCCCGTCCGAAGTGCCGGCTGTCCGCCACGGCGACGAAATAGCGCAGCTGCCGAAGCTCCATGTCCGCGCCCTCGATTCATCACGAGTCGTGATGAGACTAGAGGGTGGTTGCTGGTTGAAGGCGAACGGCCAGGCTGGTCGACTGGCCCGGTGGCGCGAGTCCGGATCAACGACGCCGAGACAGGCGCCCGCGCGGAACCCTCCCCGGAAAGGGCCCTTCCTGTGACCACCGAGACCACACGCGCCACCGTCGCCGACTATGTCGCCGCGCTGCGGCGAGGAGATGTCGACGCATTGCGAGCCAGCTTCGCGCCGAAGGCGACGTGGACCATCCGGGGCGACCTGCCGGTCGCCGGTACCTGGACCGGCGCCGGCGAGATCCTGGATGGGTTCCTCGCCCAGGTCGTCGCCACGCTGGACCCCGCGGTGCCCGTGACACAGACCCTGCACCGCATCATCGCCGATGGCGAGCATGCCGTCGCCGAATGGACGAGCCACGCCCAGGCCCGCGACGGGACGCCCTACGACAACGACTACGCGGTGGTGTTCCAGGTACGCGACGGGCTGATCACCTCGGTCACGGAGTACTGCGACACCTCGTATATGAAACGCGTGTTGTTCGAACAGTGAGCGCCGTCATCGGGCCACCGCCGTCCGCTGCCMGGCCTCGTCGATGACGGCCGCGGCGTCGGCGGCCTGATTGCCGGCGAAGGCGGGCCGGCCGCCGTAGGGATCCTGGTCGGTCCACAGCGTGGTCGGCGCCGCCCGCCGGACGACGGGAATCACCTCGGTGGCAAGGCGTTCGAGCATCTCCAGCTGCTGCTCGTGCGGAATCATGGTGGGCAGGCTGAACGCCTGCAGGTCATGGCCGAACCCGGCATGGAAGTACATGATCTTGTCGATGATCTGCTGCGGGCTGCCGACCAGCACCGGGCCCTCGGCGATGGCGTGGTCGATGCCATGGAAGATCATCTCGTTGCCCGGGGTGTGGTTGCCGGGTCGGTTGAAGAACTCGACCATCTTCTCGTAGGTCGGGCCGAAGTGCTCCCGCGCCTGGGCGGTGGTGTCGGCCAGGAAGAGGAAGCCGGCGCCGGCCGCGACATAGCCGTAGCGCGGGTCGTGCCCGTGCCGCGCGTACTCCTCGCGGTAGTGCTCGATGAGCACCGTGTAGTTGTCGCGGGGCTGGATGGCGTTGGCGCTGAACAGCGGGTCGCCATACCGGCCGGCGAGCGCGGCGGAGGTCCGGGTGGTGGCCGAGCCGTGCCAGACGCGGGGCGCGCCGGCGTAGGGCCGCGGCAGGGTGGTGGCCTCGTGCAGCGGCGGTCGGAACCGGCCGGACCACGTGACGTTCTCCTCGCGCCACAGCCGGCGCAGCAGCTCGTACTTCTCGGCGAGCGCATCCCACTGCGTCCCCTGTTCGATGCCGAACAGGGGCAGCTGCCGCAGCTCGTTGCCCTTCCCGATGACCAGCTCCAACCGGCCGCGGGAGAGCTGGTCGATGGTGGCGTAGTCCTCGGCCACGCGCACCGGATCGAGGATGGACAGCACGCTCACCCCGGTCTGGAGGCGCACGCGCGTCGTGGTCGCCGCGATGGCGCCGAGCAGGACCGTGACACCGGAGGACAGCACCGGCCCGGCGTGCCGCTCGCCGATCGCGACCGCGTCCAGGCCCAGCTCCTCGGCGCGCCGGGCGGAGGCCAGCGCCTGCGCGTACCGCTCGGCCGTGCTGACGAGCCGTCCGGTCACCGGGTTCTGGATGTTCGGCAGGATGTCGAGCACCTGGAATCTCATATGTGCCTCACGAGACGTCGTGGGAGGGGGTCACAGGAGACAGTGCCGAGGCGGCGGGCCAGCGACTGGGTGGTCGCGACAGGCCGAGGTTCTCACGCAGCGTGCGGCCGRTGTACTCGGCACGGAACAGGCCACGGCGGCGCAGCTCCGGGATCACCAGGGTGGCGAAGTCGTCGAGCGTGTCCGGAAGGTAGGAGAAGACGACGTTGAAGCCGTCMGCGCCGCGGCCCTCGAACCATTCCTGGATGTGGTCGGCGATCGTCGCCGGGGTGCCGGCGATGGTCCTGGCGTCGCGGGCGAGCTGTTGGGCGAGCTGGCGGATGGTCAGGCCACCGGCCCTGGCCCGTTCGACGATCTGGCGCTGGGCGCTCTGGCTCTGGTTGGACGGCGGCAGGTCCGGCAGCGGCCCGTCCAGGGGGTAGGCGGCGAGGTCGACGCCACCGAGCCAGTAGGCGAGGTCGGCCAGCGCGATGCGCGGGTCCAGCAGCGAGGTCAGCCGTTCGAGCTTGTCCTCGGCCTCGCCGACCGTGCGCCCCACGACCGTCGAGAGGCCGGGYAGCACGACCACCTCATCCGGGTTCCGGCCAGCCGCCTGGGCGCGCGCCTTCAGGTCGGCGTAGAACGCCTGCGCGCCGGCCAGGTCCGGATGGTGGGTGAACACGACGTCGGCCACCGAGGCGGCGAGCGCGCGGCCGGTCTCCGACGAGCCGGCCTGCACGATCACCGGTCGCCCCTGCGGGGGACGCGGGATGTTGAGTGGCCCGGCCACCGCGAAGTGCTTCCCACGATGGTCGAGACGGTGCAGCCTGGCCTCGTCGAAGTACATGCCGGTCTTCTGGTCGTGCAGAAACGCGTCGTCGTCGAAGCTGTCCCACAGGCCGGTCACGACGTCGAAGAACTCGGCCGCACGCTCATAGCGCAGCTCGTGCTCGGGATGCTCGTCGAGCCCGAAGTTCTGTGCCTCTGCGTTGTTCAGCGACGTGACGACGTTCCAGCCGGCCCGTCCGCCGCTGATGTGGTCGATGGAGGCGAAGGTGCGGGCCAGGTGGTAGGGCTCGTTGTAGGTCGTGGAGGCGGTCGCGATCAGCCCGATGTGGCTGGTCGCCGTCGCGAGGGCCGAGATGAGCGTCGTCGGCTCGAAGGAGTCGTTGACGACCGAGACTCGGCTCAGCACCTCCTGGCTGGTGAACGGCACTCCGACGAGGTCGGCGAAGAAGATGGCGTCGAACTTCGCCCGCTCGGCGGTTCGCGCCAGCTCGATCACGTGCCGGATGTTCACGCCCGCGTCGGCCACCGTGTTCGGGTGTCGCCAGGCGGCGAGGAACTCCCCCGGCGGCTTGAGGAACGCGTTCAGGTGCAGCTGACGGGGACGCGGCTGTTCCGGCGACGTGGCGGTCATCGCGCCACCGCCGCCGCTGCCCCGGCGCCGGCGTCGTCTTCGGCCCGCTCGACCGGCCGGCCCGCGGGGCGCGGGAGGCCCAGGTGCCCGCGCAGGGTCGCCTCCTCGTACTCGGTACGGAACAGGCCGCGGCGGCGCAGCTCCGGCACGACCTGGTCGACGAAGTCCTCGGCCGAGCCGGGCAGGTAGGGGAAACTCACGTTGAAGCCGTCGGCGGCCCGGCCGCGGAACCAGCGCTCGATGTGGTCGGCGACCGTCTCGGGAGTACCGATGACCGACGAGACCGCGGCGAACCGCAGTGCCAGCTGGCGGATCGTCAGGTTCTCCCGGCGGGCGAGGCCCAGCAGCAGCTCCTGCCGGCTCAGGCTGCGGTTGGTGACGCCGATGTCCGGCACCGGCCCGTCCAGTGGGTAGGAGGACAGGTCCAGGTCGCCGATGTTGTCCTGCACCACCCGGCGCGCGACGTCGTCGTGCACCAGCTCCTGCAGCTCGTCGAGCCGGGCGCGCGCCTCGGCCTCGGTGCTCGCGACGTAGGGAGCGAGCACCGGCCACACCAGCACGTCGTCGGGATCGCGGCCGTACGCCGCCGCCCGCCGCTTGACGTCGGCGTAGAAGTCCCGCGCGCCCGCCAGCGACGTCTGGGCCGTGAAGATGACCTCGCCGTGGCGGGCGGCGAAGTTCTTGCCGGTCTCCGACGAACCCGCCTGGAAGATCACCGGGTGGCCCTGGGGCGGCCGGGAGATGTTCAGCGGCCCGCGGACCGTGAAGTGCTCCCCCGCGTGGTGCGGCGGGCGCAGCCCGGCGGGGTCGTAGTAGATGCCGCTGGCGCGGTCGCGGAGCACCGAGCCGTCGGCGAAGCTGTCCCAGAGCCCGCGGACGACCTCGACGAACTCCTCGGCCCGCCGGTAGCGCAGGGTGTGGTCGAGGTGGGTGTCGCGGCCGAAGTTGCCCGCCTCCAGCGGGACGACCGACGTCACCACGTTCCAGCCCGCGCGCCCGCCCGACAGATGGTCGAGCGAGGCGAACTTGCGGGCGACGTGGAAGGGCTCGTTGTAGGTGGTGGTCGCGGTCGCGACCAGGCCGATCCGTTCCGTCACCGTCGACAGCGCGGCGAGCAGGGTGAGCGGCTCGAAGTGGTCGGCGCGGGCGGTGCGCCGCAGCGAGTCCAGGTCGTGGCCCCAGACCGCCACCACGTCCGCGAGGAACAGCGCGTCGAAGGTGCCGCGTTCCAGCGTCCTGGCGAGCCGGATGTGCAGGGGCAGGTCCAGCTGCCCGTCCGGTGGCGACAGCGGATGACGCCAGGCGGCGATGTGCCCACCGGAACCATGCACCAGCGCCCCGAGCGTCAGCCGTCGGCGCCTGGCGCCATCCGTACGGCCGCGGCCGCCCGTCGGGGACTGCGCCTGGCCGGTCGCCTGCGCCTGGCCGGTCACAGCGCGGCCCCGACCACGCCGACAGGGTTCGCCACGACGCCGGGGTCCTTCACCGCGCCGGGGTCCTTCACAGCACCGGCCACCGGCCGGCTCGCCGGGTACCAGCCCAGCTCGGGAGCGATCTGGGTCGCGATGACCTCCAGGCGGCGCAGGGTCGCGTCGAAGTCGGCGCCGCCGCCGGCCTCACCCTGGACGGCGGCGATGAAGGTCGAGACGGCGCCGGGACCGACCGGGTTGCGCGCGAGGCTCTCGATGACGGTCTCGACCGGGCCGTGGTGGACGTTCATCGCGTCGAGCGTCGTCAGGTCGTCCGCGTCCGCGCTCAGCCCGAAGCGGGTGAGGTATCCCCGGTAGCGAGCGATGTCGGCCGCGAGGTCGCGGGCCGCCGCCCGCCGGTCCGGGCCGGGGAACACACCGTGCGCCGACGCGATCCGTGCCGGTGGCGCGGCGGCCGGCGGCGCGCTGCGCGGCGGCGCCGTTCGCGGCCGCCAGTCGGACCGTTCGGCGAGATGCTCGGCCTGCTCGACAGCAAGCTGCTCGGCCTCGTGCGCGGCGAGGTAGGCGTCGGCCAGCGGGCGCTGCGCCGTCGCGGCCGGGCCGACCCCGAGGATCAGGCCGTCACCCGCGCGCGCCGCGCGCCGGGCGCCGTCCGCGCTCGACGTCGAGTCCCACAACCGCCCAGTGAGCGTCGGGGCCGGTGGCTGCACCCGCAGGGCATCGGTCCCCGCGAGCGGGTCGCCGCCGAGCAGGCCGCGCAGCCGCGCCAGTGCCTCGGCGAACAGCTCGCGGCGTGCCTCGGCGTCCCGCCCGAAGGCGCCGAACACCGGCGAGCTCGGCCCGCCGGTGCCGAGCCCGAGTTGCAGCCGCCCGCCGCTGAGGGCGTCGAGCACCGCCGCGTCCTCGGCGAGACGGATCGGGTCCTCCAACGGCAGCACGACCACGGCCGTGCCGAGCTCGATCCGCCGCGTCGCCTGCGCCGCCGCCGCCAGCAGCACGAGCGGCGACGGCAGCCGACCGAACTCGGTCTGGAAGTGGTGCTGCGCGACCCAGCCGCTGTCGTAGCCGAGCTCGTCGGCGGCGACGAACAGCTCGACGAGCCGGGGCAGCAGCTCGCGCGGCTCCTCCCGGCCGAACACGTGGGTCAGGAACCCCAGCCGGAACGGCCGCTCGGCGCCGTCCCCCACGGTCGCGACCATGATCGATATCTCCTTGGAAGTCGGCGGATGGACGAGCGGTCCGAAACGATCGCCAGCCGTCAGGCCGGTCTCCCGGCGGGCGCACCGGCGCCGGCGGGAACGGATGGGACAGCAACAGGCGGCGACGCGGCCAGCGACGGAGTGGCCGGCGACGGCGGATCGGGTGACGCCAGCAGGCCCCGGGCGCGCAGCAGCGCCGCCGCGCCCTCAGCCAGCTGGTAGGCCTCCTCCAGGTGCGGCTGGCCGGAGAGGATGAAATGGTCGAGGCCGAGCGCGTGGTACTCCTCGATCCGCTCGGCCACCTGCTCGTGGCTCCCGACGATCGCCGTGCCCGCGCCGCCGCGCACCAGGCCGTAGCCGGCCCAGACGTTCGGGTACACCTCCAGGCGGGTGCGGTCGCCGCCGTGCAGGGCCGCCATCCGCCGCTGCCCGACCGACTCGCTCGCGGCGAAGACGGCCTGGTGGGCGGCGATCCGGGCGTCGTCGAGGCCGGCGAGCAGTCGGTCCGCCTCGGCCCATGCCTCGGCGGCGGTGTCCCGGCTGATGACGTGGAACCGGATGCCGAAGCGCGGGTCACGCTCCCGGCCAGCCGCCGCGGCCAGCGCCCGCACCCGGTCGAGCCGCTCGGCGATCTGCGCCGGCGTCTCGCCCCAGGCCAGGTAGACGTCGGCGTGCCGGGCGGCGACCCGCTCGGCGGCGGGGCTCGCGCCGCCGAAGAAGACCGGCGGTGGCCCCCAGGGACTGGCGTCGACGCTCGCGTCCCGGACGTCGTAGTGCGCGCCGGTGAAGTCGAGCGGCGGGCTTGCGCCGGCGACGCCGCGCAGCACCGTCAGGAACTCGTCGGTACGGGCGTAGCGCTGGTCATGGTCGAGGTGGTCGCCGAACCGGCGCTGCTCGGCCGAGTCGCCGCCGGTGACGATGTTGAGCAGCAGCCGGCCGTCGGAGACCCGCTGGAAGGTGGCGGCCTGGTGCGCGGCGAGCGTCGGCGAGATCAGCCCCGGCCGGAAGGCGACCAGGAACCGCAGCCGGGTGGTGACCTGGCTCAGCGCGGCGGTGACGATCCAGGCGTCCTCGCACCACAGCCCGGTCGGGGTGAGCACCGCCTCGTAGCCAAGCTGCTCGGCGGCCCGGGCGATCTGCCCGAGGTAGCCGACGGTCGGTGCCCGGAACCGCGAGAACCGCGGCGCGCCGTCGGCGCCGTGCCGCGGCTCGCCATCCCCCGAGCCGACGATGCCCCTGTCGTCGCCGTTGGTCGGCAGGTACCAGTGCAGGTGCAGCGGCACGACGTGTGGTTCTCCTTCGTGACGGCGGTCGCCCGCGGGGCTGACCTCTGCGCGGGCGCCGGGTGTGGCGGCTGTGGCGGGCGAGCGATGAAGGCAGCCCGGCAATAGCCGTAGGTACGGCACGGGGCTCGTGGGCGCTGCTGCTGCGGGGGTCGGGGCACGCGCCGGCGGCCGTTTCCCGGCGCGCAGGGAAAGCGGAGTGCCGGCGGGCCCTACCGCGCAAACGCGACAGCCGAGCCCAGCACCGGAACGCGCCGAGCGTCGCATCGCGACGCAGGCCCCGTCAACCGCCAGGACGGTTCACTGCGCGATTGCTGCCGAATTGTTTCTCGCCTTTGACCGCGCCGCCGCGGCGCCGCCAACCGGCACGGAACGGGGCCTGCGACACGGGTCACAGCCTGCCCCGATCGCAACAGCAATGTTGCATATCCACCATCCTGGTCGAGATTGTGGGATACGCTGCCGGTCATGCAGCCGCCATCCGTCTCCCGGCGCGGCCCCCGGCCGCTCTGTCGGGGATCGGCGCAGGTAGCGGTACCACTCACCAGCCGACGCGCGGTCGACCTGATGCGGGTTGCCAGCCGACTCTGTAGCTGAGCCCGCGACCAACCGGCCGTGTGCCCGCCGCACCCTGGCTGCCGGGCCGCCCGTAATGGCGCCGCACAGGCGTTCAGGGATGCCCTCTTCTCCGGCACGACGAGCCCCATGCGTGCTTTCCAGACGCTGACGCCAAATCTCCGCCGCCCGGCACGACGAGGTTCCACATGTCCCTCTTCGGCGAGTCCCGGCGACGCACCCATATCTCTGCCGCCTTCTTTCGCTCGCCTTCTCTTCGCCCTTTCGACGATGCCCAAGGAGCACACAGGCCATGAAGGTCAGACCCCCCAGGCCGAGGCTGGGTTTCCACCGCCCGCGCCGTTCGCTGGCGCTGACCGCCGTCGCGGCGGTCGCCGGGCTGGTCCTCGCGGCCTGCGGCGGCGGAACGACCAGCGACGACGGTGGGACGAGCGGGAGCGGCGGCAAGGGGGCCGACCCGAACGCGACGGTCACCATCGGCCAGGTCCTCGAGCCCGGCACGCTCGACATCACCACGGGCTCCGGCGTCGCCATCGCGCAGGTGCTGCTCGACAACGTCTACCAGGGGCTGCTGGGGCGTGACGAAAAGGGCAACGTGTCTCCGGAGCTGGCGGAGGACTACAAGGTCTCCGGCGACGGGCTCACCTACACCTTCACCCTCCGCGACGGGGTGACCTTCCACGACGGCACCCCRCTCAAGGCGTCGGACGTGGTCTCGTCGCTGAGCAACGTCATCGCGCCCGGGTCGAAGAACCCGAACGCCGGCGACCTCGTCTCGCTCGCCTCGGCCTCGGCGCCTGACGACGCGACGGTCGTGCTGAAGCTGAAGAACCGCGACTCGAACTTCCCCTTCTGGCTCAGCGGCGCCGCCGGCGCGGTGCTCAAGGAAGGGGCGGCGAACCTCGCCAGCACGGCCGTCGGCACGGGGCCGTTCAGGTTCGACTCCTGGAAGCACGGCGACAGCATCACGCTGGTCCGCAACGACGCCTACTGGGGCGCGAAGGCGAGCGTCGCCAAGGTCGTCTTCCGTTACATCACCGACGTGAACGCGCAGAACAACGCGGTGAAGACCGGCCAGGTCGACGTCGGCTCGATCCTCGACTCCGACCTGTTGAACAGCTACGAGGGCAACCAGGACTTCGTGATCGCCAAGGGCGCGTCGACCGACAAGTTCACCCTGGGGTTCAACACCGCCAAGGCCCCGCTGTCCGACGAGCGGGTCCGACACGCGATCCGCCAGGGCATCGACAAGGACGGCCTCATCAAGACCTTCGGCCGGGGCATCCGGATCGGCGGCGACGTCCCGCCGCTCGACCCCTGGTACGAGGACCTCACCGGCATCGACAAGTACGACCCGGCGAACGCGAAGAAACTGCTCGCCGACGCCGGCCACGCGGGCGGCCTCAGCCTGACGCTGACCATCCCGAACATCTACCCGACCACCATCTCCGAGTACATCGCCTCACAGCTCAAGGAGATCGGGGTCAACCTGACGATCCGCTCGGTCGAGTTCCCGACCTGGCTGACCGACGTCTTCACCAACCACGACTACGACCTGAGCGTCGTCGACCACGCCGAGCCGCGCGACCTCGGCAACTACGCCAAGACGAGCTACTACTGGGGTTACAACAACCCGCAGGCCCAGCAGCTGTACCAGGCCGGGGTGACCGCGACCACCGACGCCGACCGGGACACCAACTTCAAGGCGCTGGCCAAGCTGATCTCCCAGCAGGCCGTCAGCGACTGGCTGCTCCTCGGCGAGTCCCTCCAGGTCGCCAGGACCGGCGTCACCGGTTATCCGACGAACAACATCTCGTCGCGCTACGACGCGTCGAAGATCGTCGTCACTCGCTCGTGACGAACCCGTTCGACCACCGGCGGGCGCCGGCCGAGCCATCGTGCCCGGCCGGTGCCCGCCGGGCGTGGGTCGCCCACCGCGAGGCAGCGCCATGGCACTGATCATCCTGCGCCGGCTCGGCCTGTTCGTGCTCTCGCTGCTGGTGGCGAGCGTGCTGGTGTTCCTGCTGCTGCGGCTGCTGCCCGGCAACGTCGCCCAGGTGATCGCCGGGACCAGGGCGACGCCGGAGCAGGTCGCCCGCATCAGCCACGACCTCGGCACCGACCGGCCGCTGGTCCAGCAGTACCTGAGCTGGATCGGCGGCGTGCTGACCGGGGACTTCGGCACGTCCGCCCTCAACGGCGTCTCCGTGTCGGACGAGATCGGCGAGAAGCTGGCCGTGACCGCCCCGCTGGTCGCCGGGGCGACCCTGCTCGCCGCCCTGGTGGGGGTGCCGCTCGGGATCGTCGCCGCGGCCCGCCACCGCGGCCCGGCCGGGCACGCGCTCTCGGTCGTGAGCCAGCTCGGGATCGCCGTGCCGAGCTTCTGGGTCGGCCTGATGGCGACGACCGTGTTCGCCGTCCACTGGCGCCTGCTGCCCGCCGGCGGGTTCCCGCGCGACGGCTGGGCGCAGCCGGACACGGCCGTGCGCTCGCTGGTGCTGCCGGTGCTCACCCTGGCGCTGCTGGAGGGCGCGGTGCTGCTGCGGTTCACGCGCTCGGCGACGCTGGAGGTGCTGCACGCCGACTACATCCGCACCGCGAGGGCGAAGGGCCTGACCAGGGGCAGGGCGCTGGTGCGCCACGGGGTCCGCAACGCCGCGCTGCCGGTGCTCAGCGTGCTCGGCCTGGAGTTCGCCAGCCTGCTGCTGGGCGCGGTCGTGATCGAGAACGTCTTCGCGCTACCGGGCATCGGCCAGATGCTCATCGTCGACGTCGGCAACCGCGACCTGCTGAAGGTGCAGGGCACGGTCCTGCTGGTCGCCGTCGCCGTGCTCGTCGTCAGCTTCCTCGTCGACCTGGGCCACCGCCTGCTCGACCCGCGGCTACGGGAGGCCCGGTGAGTGGGCCCGGCAGGGCCGCCGGTGGGGCGCGGTTCGCCCTGGGGGCGGTGGCGACGGCGCGGGCGGTGCTGCGCACCCGGTCCGGGCGGCTGGGTGCCGCCCTGTCCAGCCTGATCGTGATCGCGGCGGTGGTGTCACTGCTGTGGACCCCGTACGACCCGACCCAGGTCAAACCGGCCGACTCGTGGGCGCCTATGTCCGGCCGTCACTGGCTGGGCGCGGACCGGCTCGGCCGCGACCTGTTCAGCCAGCTGCTCGTCGGCTCCCAGATCACGCTGGTCGTCGCCGTAGGAGCCACCGCGCTGGCGGCGATCGTCGGCCTCACGCTGGCGCTGCTCGCGACCGTGACCCCACGGGTCGTCGGCGAGGGGTTCGTGTACCTCATCGACATCCTGCTTGCCTTCCCGATGCTGCTGCTCGCGCTGGTCCTGGCGGCCGTCTTCCCGGGCCACGCCTGGACGACGGTGGTCGCGCTCGGCATCGGGATCGGCATCCAGGTCGGCCGGGTCACCCGCGGCGAGATCAACCGGGTGCTGGCCACCGACTTCGTGCTGGCCGCCCGGGCCGCCGGCGCCGGGACCTGGCGGATCATTTCCCGCCACCTGCTGCCGAACGCCATGCCGACGCTCTACGTCCAGCTCTCCCTGTCGGCGGGGATCGCGGTGCTCGCCGAGGCCGCGCTGTCCTACCTCGGCCTGGGCACCCCGCCGCCGACGCCGTCCTGGGGCCGCAGCCTGCACGAGCTGCAGGCCTACCTGACGTTGCGTCCGCTGGTGCTGCTCTGGCCCGGTCTCGCCGTCGTGCTGACCGTCCTCGGCTTCAACCTGCTCGGCGACGGCCTGCGTGAGGCCGCCGACCCGCGCCTGCGGTTCCCGACCCGCGCCGTGCCTGACGCGGCCGTGCCTGACCTGGCCTCGTCCGCCGCGCCGCCCAGTCCTGCCGCGCCCGGTTCCACCACGCCCAGTTCCGCCGCAGCCGGTCTTGCCGCGCCCGGTCCTGCCGCGCTTGGGTCGCGAGCGCTCGGTCCGCTGGACGGTGCGCGGTGAGCGCGCCGAACGAGCCGCTCTTGCGGGTCAGCGACCTGCGGGTTCGCATCGGCGGCGTGCCCGTCGTCGACGGAGTCGACTTCCAGGTGGACGCCGGCGAACGGGTCGGGCTGATCGGCGAGTCCGGATCAGGCAAGTCGCTGACGGCGCTCGCGGTCCTCGGCCTGCTGCCCGAGGCGGCGACGGTCAGCGGCAGCGTCCGCCTCGCCGGCGCGGAGCTGATCGGCCGCTCCGACCGGGAGCTGTCCCGAATCCGGGGCAACGAGATCGCGATGGTCTTCCAGGAGCCGCTGACCGCGCTCAACCCGCTGATGCGGATCGGCCGGCAGATCGGCGAGCCGCTGCGCATCCACCGTGGGCTGTCCCGCCGCGCCGCCGACGCGGCGGCCGTGGAGCTCGCCGACCGGGTCGGCCTTCCCGACCCGGATCGGCTGGTGCGCGCCTACCCGCACCAGCTGTCCGGCGGGCAGCGCCAGCGCGTCGGCCTCGCGGTCGCGCTCGCCTGCCGCCCGGCGCTGATCCTGGCCGACGAGCCGACGACCGCGCTGGACGTCACCGTCCAGGCGGAGGTGCTGAGCCTGCTGACCGACCTGGTGGACGAGATGGGGGCCGCGTTGCTGTTCATCACCCACGACCTGGCCGTCGTCGCCGCCGTGACCCGCCGCCTCGAGGTCATGCGGGCGGGCCGGCTGGTCGAGTCCGGCCAGACGGGCGACGTCCTGCGCCATCCCGACCACCCCTACACCCGCGCCCTGCTCGCGGCCGCCCACGCCACCACGTGGCCACCGACCACGGGCGGCGCCACCATCGGCGCCGGCTCCAGCACCAGCTCCGGTGCCGCCGCGAGCCGCCCGACCCAGGCGCGGAAGGCGGTCCGACCGTGACCGACACCCGCGTGGGCGATCCGGCCGCGGATGGGGCCACGGCTACGGGCCCAGCCGTGCTCTTCGAGGCCAGGGGGCTGTCCAGGTCGTTCCGGCTGCCGCGCGCCGAGCGGCGCACGGCCGGCTGGAAGGCCGGCCAGGCTGACGGCGACTCCCACATCCGGCGCGCCGTCCGGGACGTCACCCTGACGCTGCTCGAGGGGGCGAGCCTCGGGATCGTCGGCGAGTCCGGCTCCGGCAAGTCGACGCTCGTCCGGCTGCTGCTCGGCCTCGACCGCCCCGACGCCGGGACGGTGAGCTACCGCGGTCGGCCGGTCCGCGACGGCCGACCCCGCGACCTGCGCTGGCTGCGCCGCGACGTCCAGGTGGTTCTGCAGGACCCGGTCGCCTCGCTGGACCCGCGGATGACCGTCGAGGCGATCGTCGCCGAGCCGCTGGAGTGCCTGCGGATCGCGGAGAACCATGACGCCCGGGTCGACGAGGTGCTGCGTGCCGTCGGCCTGGCGCCGGACGTGCGGCGCCGTTACCCGCACGAGTTCTCCGGCGGGCAGCGCCAGCGGATCGCGATCGCGCGGGCGCTCGCCCCCCGCCCGCGGGTCCTCGTCGGCGACGAGCCGGTCAGCGCGCTGGACGTCTCCGTGCGGGCGCAGATCCTCGACCTGCTCGCGGAGCTGACCGTCGCCAACCTCCTCAGCCTCGTCCTCGTCTCGCATGACCTGGGCGTCGTCGCCCGGCTGTGCGACCAGGTCGCGGTGATGCGCGCCGGCGAGATCGTCGAGCAGGGGGGCACGTCCCAGGTCCTGGAGAACCCGGCCCACCCGTACACGACGGCTCTGCTCGCCGCCGTCCCCCGCCTGCCGTCCCCGTCCGACCCCGACCCCAGCCTCAGCGCCGACCCCAGCGCCGACCCGCCGCGCCGCGATCCCGGCCAGGCAGGACCCGATGACGACGAACCCGGCTGACAGGCGGGAAGCCGACGGGCGGCCRCCCGACCGGCGGACAACCGACCCGGACCCCAGGCACGCGAGCCGCCCATGATCTGGTGTGATCTTCGGGCCCCCGACTCCCAGGATCACACCAGATCATGAAGCGCGGCTCCGGCGGCGCGCCGCCTAGGCCGATTCGGTGGGCAGGCCGGCGGCCACCCAGTCCTCGATGCCCTCGCGGTACTTGCGGACGTTGGAGTAGCCRAGCGCGGCGAGCCGGTCGGCGACCTGCCCGCTGTTCGGGCAGGACGGGTTGGTGCAGTAGGTGACGATGGCGGCGTCGCGGTCCGGCAGCACGGCGGGCGCCTTCGCGTCGACCTCGGCCAGGACCAGGGGCAGCGCGCCGGGCAGGTGCTGCTGCGCGTAGTACCCGCCGCCCAGCGCGTCGACGACGGTCACGTTCCCCGCGCCGATCGCCGCCTTCAGCTCGTCACGGGTGATGAGTGCGGTCATGCCACTACCTCCAGAGAATCGGACTATAGTCCGGTTGTGCAGGAGAACCTTAGCGGACCGCAGTCCGGTTATGCAACACCGGTGGAGCTGCTTCGCTCGCCGCCACCCAAGGAACGGGCCGACGCCGCTCGCAACCGGGTCGCGGTGCTGGACGCGGCCGCCCGGCTGTTCGCCGAGTACGGGGTGGCGGCGGTCTCCATGGACCAGATCGCGGCGGCGGCCGGCGTCGGCAAGGGCACCCTCTTCCGCCGCTTCGGCGACAAGGCCGGCCTAGCGGTCGCGCTCCTCGACACACGGGAGCAGGTGCTGCAGGAGGCGATCCTGCACGGGCCGCCGCCACTCGGCCCCGGAGCGCCGCCGGCCGACCGGCTTACCGCGTTCGTCGACGCGTACCTCGACTACCTGCTCGAACACCTGGACCTGGTACGGATGTCGGAGACCGCGACACCCGGCGCCCGCTACCGGATCGGGGCCTACCGGTTCTGGCACCGGCACACGGCGATCCTGCTGGACGGCGTGCCCGACCCGGACCACGCCGCGCACGCCCTGCTCGCCGCGCTCGCCGCCGAGCATGTCGCCGCGCTGCTGCCGGAGCTCGGCGAGCCGCGCATCAGAACCGGCCTGCGCCGCCTCGCCGAGAACCACTCCGCGTCGCCCCGCCGTTCCCCGGCACCCTGACGAGCATCTCGACGCCGCGGCCACGGCGCGGCCGTGCGCCCGCGACCGTGTGCCCCGGGCCGTGTGCCGGGGCCGTGCCGCGATGCTGTCGCGCGGCTGTTACGCCCCTATGCCGCTATGTTCATAAACCCGATAGGGATTGCGGAATTGGTGGGAGCGGAGTTAACGTCGGGCTGTCCCACGGGGGCGGGGCCCGATCGGCCCGCTGATCCTCGGGGCGCACGTTTCGACGACGGACGGGAAAGGGCCGCGTCGTCGACCGCGACCAGGGAGGCGTTCGGCGCTTTCCGATCCAGGCTGCGACGGCCACGCAGCGCGGTCTTTCCGGCTGACCGCGCTCGATTGGCAGACGCTCCAATCCATTTCGAGGGGGACACGGTGACCGCTGTCCGTACCGCGCCTTATGAAGTCCGCCAGGCCAGCCCGGTCCTCGGGGCCGAGATCGTCGGCGTCGATCTGGCGGGTGGTATCGACGACGCCACCGCCGAGGCACTGCGCGAGGACTTCTGGAAGTACAAGGTCCTGGTGTTCCGCGGGCAGGACCTCTCGCCGGACGCGCACGTGCGGGCCGTGCAGATCTTCGACGAGCCGTTCGACCACCCCCGGTGGCTCCACCGCCACGAGGACAACCGGCTGGTGTACACCTTCAACCTCGAGAAGGGCGGCGCCGCCTCGGCATGGCACATCGGCGGCACCTGGCGCACCMCGCCGTTCAACATCGAGTCCCTGACCTACCAGGTAGTGCCGGAGATCGGTGGTCACACCCTGTGGGCCGACCTGCAGGCGGCCTACGACGGCCTCTCGGAACCGTTCAAGCAGCTGCTGGCATCGGTCAGCGCCGTGTACAGCGCCTACCCCGGCGACGGAACCTATGACCGGCCGCCGGTGACCGAGACCGTCGAGCACCCGGTCGTGCGCACCCACCGGCACACCGGCCGCAAGGGGCTGTTCCTCAGCTCGACCGCGCTGCGCCTGACCGGCATCGCCCCGGCCGAGGGCGAGGCCCTCCTGCCGTTCCTCCTGGCGCATGCCTCCTCCCCCAACTACACCGTGAGCTTCGGCTGGAAGCCGGGCGACTTCGTGCTCTGGGACAACCTGGCCGCCTGGCACTACGCGGTGAACGACTACGACGGCCCCCGCGTCTACCGCAAGGTCATCGGCGGCTGACCGGGCTCCGACGCATCGGCCCGACCGGAATACCGGAGATGGCCGCGGCGGTGGCAGCGCCGCGACCTGACCAGGAGGATGACCGTGTCCCAGACGGYGAGTGCCACCTGTGCCAGCCCCACCGGCTCTGCCGGCCCAAGTGGCTATGCCAGCCCTACCGACGTCGCCACCCATGGCGCGTACACGATCAGGCGAGACCCGGCGGACCCGCGCCCGCTGTACCGGTTCACCGGGCGGATCACCGCGGACGGGTCGAGCGGCTACCGGGCCGAGCCAGGGCGGTACCACATCTACTCCGGCTGGTTCTGCCCGTGGGCGCAGCGGATCACCTTGCAGATCGCTCTCAACGAGCTGGAAGACGTGATCGGCGTGTCCTACGTCGACAACAGCCGTGACGCCCGCGGGTGGGCGTTCCGCGAGACCAACGGCCCGGACCCGGTGAACGGGTTCACGCTGCTGCGCGACGCCTACGAGACGACCGAGCCCGGGTTCGACGGCCACGTCTCCGTGCCGACGCTGTGGGACCGCGAGACCGGCCGGGTCGTGAGCAACGACTACGTCACCCTCGGGATCGACCTCGCCACCCAGTTCGGCGAGTGGTCCAACGGCGCCGACACCTATCCCGAGCGCCTGCGCGCCGAGATCGCCGGGCTCGAATCCTGGATCGGCCCAGCGGTGAACCGCGGCGTCCACCGGGCCGCCAACGACGAGGCGGCCCGCGCGACGCTGCTCGACGCGTTCACCCGGCTCGACGGCCGACTCGCCGACGCCCACTACCTGGCAGGCGGCCAGCTCAGCGAGGCCGACATCCGGCTGTGGGTCTCCCTGGTCCGCTACCGTGGCCGCGCCCACGGCCTGGACCGGCTCCCACCGCTGTCCGACTACCCGAACCTGTGGGCCTACGCCCRTCGCCTCTACCGGCTTCCCGCCTTCCAGGCGACGACCGACTTCACCACCTTCACCGACCCCGCCGTCGCCCTCCCCGACTGGAACACTTCGCCGGCCGCGTGACCGCCGAGGTCGCTGCGGTCGCGGCACCGGGCTTGCCTCACGGTCGACCAGTCTCCCTGGTTACGAATGGGGATAATGGGTGGGTGATCGACGGGGGCAGCAAGAAGGTGGCCGGCGATGGGCGCGAGGGGTGGGACTTCTTCGTCTCGTACACCGCGGCGGACCAGGCATGGGCGGAGTGGATCTCGTGGCAGCTTGAGGCGGGCGGATACCGTGTCCTCGTCCAGGCGTGGGACTTCGTCGCCGGGACGAACTGGCAGATTCGCATGCAGCAGGGAATCCTACGGGCTCAGCGCACCGTCGCCGTATTGTCCGCTGCCTATCTGTCGTCGGTGTACGGCCAGAACGAGTGGTTGGCCGCCCAGGCAGCGGACCCACACGGCTTCGCCCGCAAGCTCCTGCCAGTCCGGATCGAGGACTGCCCACGGCCGGGCCTGATGAGCGCCATCGTCTCCATCGACCTGTTCGACCTCGATCCCGCCCAGGCGAACCGCCATCTACTCGACCGTGTCCGTCATGCGGTCAGTGGTCGGGCGAAACCCGCCACAGCGCCGGACTTCCCGGTCCACCGGCTAAACGCGCCAACCAGCGAACCGGTCTTTCCCGCGGGCACACCGGAACGTGCCGGCACGTCGGCTGACTACAATCAGTCACGAGGGCTGAATGATGAACTCGTCCGGCAGCGCGGTGAGCTCGGCGCCGACCACCTCGAGACCCTGGCGACCGCGGACAAGCTGTCCTTGGAGCTGATCCGGCTCGGCGATCGGCAGGAGGCACAGGCGCTCGCAGAAGACACGCTGCGACGACGCCGCAGCGTCCTCGGCGCCGACCATCTGGATAGCCTGACCACGGCGAGCATTCTCGTCCTCGCGCTGAGTGGGCTCGGTGACCACGAGACCGCGCGGACAGTCGCCGAAGACACCTTTCAAAGGCTGCGCCGCCTCCTCGGCGCTGACCGCGCCGAGACCCTGACCGCCGCGAATGACCTGGTCGACGCGCTGATCGGTCTTGGCGACCACAAAGCGGCACGGACGCTCGCCGAGGACACGCTGCAACGACAGCGCCGCGTTCGTGGCGCCGACCACGCCGAGACCTTGGCCACCGCGCACCACCTCGTCGGCGTGCTCAACCGCCTCGCCGACTTCAAGGCGGCACGGACGCTCGCCGAGGACACCCTGCGACGGGAGCGCCGCAAGCTCGGCAACGACGACGCCGAGACGCTGAACAGCGCAGACGATCTCGCGTTCGCGCTCAGCGGACTTGGTGACTACCAGGCGGCACGGACACTCGCCGAGGACACGCTCCGACGACGACGGACCGTCGGCGCCGACCGGGCCGAGACCTTGACCACCGCGCACAATCTGGCGATCGACCTGATCCGGCTCGGTGACCACAAAGCGGCACGAACACTCGCCGAGGACACCCTGCGGCGGCGACGCCGCACCCTCGGCGCCGACCATGCCGACACACACGCCACCGAAAGGGTCCTTGCCATCGCGCGCGAGGAGGCCCGGCGCGCCACGGGCTAAGACCTGACATCGACGCCGGGCTGATGTGCAGGCGTCGTGCGCGACGAGGCTACGACGGCCGCGCACGAACTCGAAGTTCCGCGCTGGTGGCTGACGAGCCCGCCGAGGACCGTTCTCGTGAGTACGCACGAACTGGCCTGGAGTCGACGAGGGAGACGACCGCCTGGCGCAGGTCGGCTCCGCGCGGTCCTGGATCAGGAGAAAGTCGCCGAGAGGCTCGACCGCCATTACCTGAACGAGTTCCTCTGTGCCAAGAACGTGTGCCTGCCGGTGTAGCACTGGAGGCGCGGGTTCTCCACTGGTCTCGGAGCATCCTGACGAAGGTAAACCCGACCTCTACGGTCGCGACGAAGAGGAGGCCACCCAGCAGAATGCGGCTAACCCCGGGTGTCGAAGCCGGGCCTGGTCACGCCGGTCACGCCACGGGTCCTCCACGGGCCGTCGCCCCAGTCCATCTCTTAGCGTGATGCCATGGAGGCCAGGTGTTCGGCCGCGGCGCGCCATGACGCCGGATCGCCTGAGCAGATCTTGTCGAAGAATGTCGAGATGTCGCTGACGTCCCGCCGCTCGCCGCAGTACCGAAGCAGTGTGTTGGAGGCGTGGTAACGGACCAGGTACTCGTGGTCGGTGACCGCACGCGCGAGCGCGTCGACGAGGTGCTCGGTCGGCGGGAATCCGCTCAGCGCGATGGCCGCGTCGAGGCGGTTGCCCCAGAAGGTCTCGACGCCGCGTGCCGTCACGGTCGTGAGCACCCGAACGATCGGTCTGGCCCACGCCTCGTCGCCGGTCAGCGCATACAGCGCCTCGGCGAGCCGCACCAGGAAGGTCCCCTGGCCATCCGGAACCGCTGCCMGCAGCAACGTCTCGGCTCCGTCGGGTACCAGTCCCGCCTCGGCCAGCGCGATGAACGACTGGGCCGCCACCTCGTCGTGCTGCGCGACGCCGACGGCCAGACTGATGCCGACATCCGCCCGGTTGGCTCGCGCCAGCTCCAGCAGCCGGCTGAAATCCGGACCCTCGTGCCAGACCATGAACGGGTCACCGAACACGGCCCGCCGCCAGTCGTCCCACGACGTACTCGGTGACCGTGCGCCAGCCCCATCAACCATCACCGCCTCCACATCCACACCACGTCAGGCACCATGCCCGCCTCGCCACCGATCCTCGTCGCGGACCGGCGGGCGGCCTCCGCCGACCACGCTCCAGCCCCCCGGCCACGTCAGAACATCTATTCCGGGGTCGTCGACAGGAGATAGTTCGCCCACCGCCTGATGCGCAGGCGCCTCGCCCAGTACAGGTCGCGTGCTCCCGGGGGCGCCACGACGCCGCCCGCGCGCGGGTCGCCCGCGAACCACACCGTCGTGAACTCTTCGAACTCGCTCGGGTGCCGGCCCCACCGCCACATGCTCACCGAGAGGCGCAGGATGGTTGGCCGCCCGTTGGGGCCCCGCTCGGCCAGGCCGTGCGCCGGGCCGTCGCCGGTGGGGATGGCCCGCGACTGAGCCTTCGCGCCCGGATCGAGGATCAGCACGGGCGCGGGGATGCGTCTGTTCACGGTGACCTCGCGAAGCCTGCCCCGCCGGGACACCCACGGGTTCCTGGCTAACACCCATCGCATGCGCAGACAGTTCAGGAAACCCGGCAGGCCGTAAAGCAGCGCAAAGCCGCCGCTGGTCAGAGGAAACGTGAGAGCCTCGCGCTCGTTGACGGACCGACCGGCGGCGTACCGGTACAGGACGAGGGAAGCCACGACAGCCGCGCCCCCGACGGCCAGCAGGGCTAGGGCATGCCGCTGGTACCTCGCCAGCGCGGCAGCCGTCGCCCGATGATCCAGGGCCATTCCCGACGGCGGGGCGAGCGCCCTGCGTTTCTTCCCGCTCCTACTGATTTTTCAACCAAGGCATTTCGGGTTGATGATCGTCGACGTGCGCGGCGCTTTCCCGGCTGAAGAGCACGGCGTCGACGGTGATGAGCCGTCGGCGGCGGTGGCCGTCAGTGATCTGGTGGGATTTTCGGAGCTGGGACTCCGAGGATCCCACCAGATCATGAGCAGGCCGATGATCTGGTGGGATCCTGGGTGCGGCTCGGCGCGATGGTCGTGGGACTGAGCGGGAGTCATGACCGCCAAGACTTCCGCGCCTCCCACTCAGTCCCACGACCATCGCGGGAATCCCTCGTCGTCCACGCCGACGTACCCGACGGCATCGCCGATTTCGACGGGATCGACGTCCACATCCTCGACAGGTGGGCTGGCGTAGAGCATGCGGGCGAGAGTGTCCTGCGCCGTCTCATGGTCCCAGGCGCGGACGTCGACGAAGAGGTGGAACCGGAAGCCCCTGGTCGGCCATTCGCAACGACAGCCGCGGCACCGCCACTGTTCCGGTCCACCGAAACATGATCCACTCGCCCATGTTCCGTCCTGCTGCAGGCCCACGCTCCGGTCGGAGCGAAGGCCATGGGTGACCGGGTAGGCATCCGTCCGTCCGCAGACGGGACAGGCTGGGGAAACCGCGCCTTCGTCGCCGCTCATTCGGCACACGGTACCCAGGGCATTCCGGCGGATGGGACGGTGGACCGTAGGTACACGGCGGCGCCGGGCCTCCTTCGTCCCTGAGACCGCCGTTGGCCACGGTCACGGCCAGTTCGGTGCAGGGGCCAGGACAGAATGCCGTGGGGATGGCGACGCTGTCGGCTCGCCCCTACCGGCACGCTGTCCTGGCCGGTCTGGTGCGCCCGCGCGGCTGCGTCGGCGTGCGGGCGCGGGCCTATGCGACCGCGGCTGGCACCGGAGCGGGTTCCGGCACCGGGATGCGCAGGTTGTCGCGCAGGGTGCTGCCGGCGTAGTCGGCGCGCAGCGAGCCGCGTTCCTGCAGCAGCGGGACGACCTTGTCGACGAACTCGTCGAGGCCGGTCGGGGTCAGGTGCGAGCCGAGGATGAAGCCGTCCGAGCCGTCGTTCTGGACGAACGCGTCCAGCTGGTCGGCGATCTGGGTCGGGGTGCCGACGAACTCGGTCCGGCTGAACAGGTGGATGGCGAGCTCACGCAGCGAGAACCTGTTCGCCTCCGCGATCGCACGCCACTCCCGGACCGTCGCGAACGGATCCTGGTGCAGCCGCGCCCGGCCCTGGATGACCCACGGCTCGTCCGGGTCCGGGTCGACGTCCGGCAGCGGGCCGTCCGGGTCGTAGCCGGACAGGTCCCGGTTCCACACCGCTTCGAAGAGGACCTGCGCGGTCCTGCCGGTGACCTGGGTCCGGGCGATCTCGCGTGCCTTCTCGGCCGCGTCGGTCGCGGTGTCGCCGAGCACGAACGCGCCGCCGGGAAGGATGCGCACCGAGCCCGCTGGGCGACCCGCGCGGGCGACGCGGTTCTGGATGTCGCGGTAGAACTCCTGTGCCTCGGCCAGCCGGTGGAACGGAGAGAAGATGGCGTCGGCGGTGGCCGCGGCGAAGTCCCGGCCCTGCGGGGACACCCCGGCCTGCAGGATCACCGGCCGTCCCTGCGGGCTGCGCGGCACGTTGAACCGGCCCGAGACGTCGAACTGCCAGCCACGGAAACGGAACGCACCCGCGTCGCCGTCGCGCAGGAACCGGCCGTCGTCGGCGTCCGCGACCACGGCGTCGGGCGCCCAGGTGTTCCACAGCCGGCGAGCCACGGTCACGAACTCCTCGGCCCGGATGTACCGGTCGTCCCGGTGCAGGAAACCACCACGCCTGAAGTTCTGGCCGGTGAAGGCGTCGAAGGACGTGACGACGTTCCAGCCAGCGCGGCCGCCGGACAGGTGGTCGAGAGAGGCGACTTGTCGGGCGAGCTCGTAGGGCTCGTTGAACGTCGCATTGAGGGTGCCGACCAGCCCGAGGTGCTCCGTGACCGCGGCCAGCGCGGCGAGGACCGGCAGAGTGTCAGGACGGCCGACGATGTCCTGATCGAAGATCTTCCCAAGTCGTTCGCGCAGGATGAGGCCCTCGGCGAGAAAGAAGAAGTCGAACTTCCCCCGCTCCGCCGTCTGCGCCACGTGCTTGAAGGTGGAGAAATCGATCTGGCTGCCGGCGGCCGGGTCCGACCACACCGTCTGGTGGTTGACGCCTCCGACATAGGCGCCGAGGATGATCTGCTTGCGCGCACCGCTCATGCCGAGTACCTCGAATCGCGGGTCGACGGGGTCAACGGGGCCACTGCCAGCGGAGTCGTCGCCAGCGGGGTCGTCGTCAGCGGAGTGGTCATGGTCAGYGGGGTCGTCGTCGCCATCGGGCTCAGTGGGCGGCGATCGCGTAGCGGTTCGCGGGCCGGCCAAGGCCGAGGAGCCCGCGCAGCGTGTCCGCCTCGTACGCGGTGCGGAAGGCGCCGCGGCGCTGGAGCTCGGGAACCAGGGCGCGGGTGATGGCCTCGAGGTCGTGCGGGACGGCGCCGGRCCGCAGCCGGTAGCCGGACAGTCCGGCGCGCTGCCAGCCGAGCAGCAGATCGGCGAGCTCCGCCGCGGTGCCAGTGAAGACCAGGGCGTCGCTGGCGTACTCCTCCCCCGCCGTCTCGTCGAGGCGGTCCTTGCGGGCGGCGGCCGCCGCGGCGGTCTCGTCGAGGAAGACGACGAGGTCGCCGAAGACGTGGATGGTCTCGCCAGCCCGGCCGGCCGCCTCCTGCTCCGCGCGGATCTCGGCCACGATCGCCGCCGCACCGGGCTCGTCGCGCGGGGTCACGTACACGATGTCGGCGGCGCGGGCGCCGAGCCGGTACGGGATGGTCGCGTGCGCGAGCGCCGAGACGACCGGCTGGCCCTGCGGCGGACGCGGCACGATCGACGGACCGCGGACCTTGAACCAGCGGCCCTCGAAGTCGATGTAGTGCAGCTTGTCCCGGTCGACGAACCGGCCGGAGGCGACGTCGCGGATCTCCGCGTCGTCCTCCCAGCTGTCCCACAGCCGGCGCACGACCTCCACGAAGTCCGCGGCCTCGTCGAAGGACTCGGCGACCACGGCCTGCACCTCGGGGCTCTGGTAGTCGGCCAGCCGGAACGGGCGAACCGTGCGCCGGCCGAAGTGCGAGTTCTCCGCCGGGCGCGACGTCTGGGCCCGCCAGCCGGCCCGGCCCTGGCTGGTGAAGTCGAGGGTGGCGATGGCCTTCGAGATGTGGAACGGCTCGGTGTGGCTGACGGTCGCCGTCGGCACCAGGCCGATGTGGCTGGTCAGCGGGGAGACCCGGGCCGCGATGAGCACCGCGTCGAGCCGGCCGCGCACCTGGTCGGTCCGGTCGTCCGGGCCGTCGAAGCCGGACGACTGCAGGCCGAGCGAGTCCTCGATGGTGACGAGGTCGAGAAGGCCGCGTTCGGCCTCGAGCACCTGGTCGAGCCAGTAGCCCGGGGTGAACAGCTCCGCCGGCCGCGCGTCGGGCTCACGCCAGGCGGCGGGATGCCAGCCGGCGCCGTCGAGCGCGACGGCGAGGTGCAGCGGAGCCGTGGTCGCCGGATCTGCCATGGGAGTCGTCTCCTTCTCGTCTTTCTCGTCGGCTTCGCGTGCTGTCAGCTCCGGGCCGCGTCTGGCCAGCCCGCGGGACGCGTCGGTGCGGTGTCGGGTGCGGACCGGCCGTCCGGCGGACCGGTCAGCGGCGGCTCCATTCGTCGGCCAGCAACTCGTAGGAGCGCACGCGGTCGGCGTGCTGGTGGGTGATGGTGGTGATGGCCAGCTCGTCGGCGCCGGTCGCGGCCCGCAGCTGCTCCAGCCGGTCGGCGACGGTGCGCGGCGAGCCGACCAGCTGCGTGCGCACCCGGTCGGCGACCAGCTCCCGCTCCTCGTCCGTCCAGGTGTGCGCGAGGGCGTCCTCGGGAGCGGGGAACGGGATCGCGCCCGAGCCCGCGCGGATGCTCAGCACCCATGGCCCGTAACCGGCGGCCAGGCGCGCGGCGGTGTCGTCGTCCTCGGCGACGACGACGTCGGCGGACACGGCCACCAGCGGCCGCTCGAGCCGCGCCGAGGGGCGGAACGCGGCCCGGTAGGCATTGATCCCGTCGAGCACGGTGCTCGGGCTGTGGTGGTAGGAGGCCGCGAACGGCAGCCCGCGCTGGCCGGCGACCTGCGCGCTCACGCCGCCCGACGCGCCGAGGATCCAGATCTCGAGGTCGGCGCCCTCGCCCGGAGAGGCGTGCGCCGGCAGGCCGCCGGGGGAACGGTAGGTCCCCGCGAGCAGCGCCAGCACGTCGTCGATCTGCTCGCCGTAGTCCGGGGCGTAGGCGCCGGGCTGCTGCAACAGCGCCAACGTCAGTCCGAGCCGGTCGGAGGCGAGCAGCCTGCTGATGTCGAACTTCTTCGGCAGCAGGAGGCCGCCCGCGGTGTACTCGTCGGCGGTGTGGTTGGCACCGCCGAGGGACGCGACGTAGTTCGCCGCCGCGCCCGCGGCGTCCGCGGCACCGGCGGCGCTCGTCGCGGCTCCGGGTCCGGCTCCGGCTCCGGACGAGACGAGCGCGGCGCCCGCGGTCACCGGTGTTCCCGCCGGGGCGGGCGGGCCGGCGGATGGCGACGGCTGCGCCGCTTCGACGGGTGCCGGCCCGTCGCCGCCCTTCGGCGCGGGCCGGCTCAGGGACCGGCCGATGCCCAGGTCGAGCCGGCCGGGGAAGGCAGCGTTCAGCAGCCCGAACTCCTCGACCACGGACAGCGGGGTGCGGTGCCCGATCTGGACGCCGGCCGAGCCCAGCCGGATCGTTCTCGTCGCGGCGCCGACCAGGGCGATGGTGACCGCGGCGGAGGCGCCGATCACGCCGCTGGCGAGGTGATGCTCCGCGAGCCAGTAACGCCGGTAGCCGAAGGCCTCCGTCCGCCGAGCCAGGTCGACCGCGTTGCGCAGCGCCTCGGAGTGCGTCGCGCCGGCGCTGACCGGGACGAGGTCGAGGACGGAAAGCGGAACATCGGACATGGCATGCCTCCTGTGGTTGCGCCCTGCTCAGGCCCTCGCGGTGCGCGGATGGACGTCTGTCGGATCCCCGTGGATGCCCGGAGTGCCGGCAGTCGGCACGTGGCGGGTGCGGGCGGCACCGGGGATGGCGTCGAGCAGGGCGCGGGTGTACTCGTGTTCGGGACGGGCGAACAGTTCCGCCGTGCTGCCGGTCTCGACGATCCGGCCGGAGCGCATCACCGCGACCCGGTGGGCGATCTGGCGGACGACGGCCAGGTCGTGCGAGATGAACAGGTAGGCCACGCCGGTGTCGGCCTGCAGCCGCGCCAGCAGCTCGAGCACCTGGGCCTGTACCGAGACGTCCAGCGCGGAGACCGGCTCGTCGCAGACGACCAGCTCGGGGGCGAGCGCCAGCGCCCGGGCGATCGCGACCCGCTGACGCTGCCCGCCGGAGAGCTCCGCCGGGCGGCGGTCGACCATCGACGCGGGCAGCGCGACCCGGTCGAGCAGGTCCCGGACCCTGGCCAGGCGGGAGGCCCGGTCGCCGATGTGGAACACCCGCAACGGCTCGTTTATCACCTCTCCGATGGTGAACCTCGGGTCGAGGGATGCGTAGGGGTTCTGGTAGATGAGCTGGGCCCGCCGGCGCAGCGCCCGCAGCCGCCCGCCGCCGGCGCGGGTCACGTCGTCGCCGTCGAAGGTGATCCGCCCGCCGGTCGGGTCCACCAGCCGCAGCACGAGCCGGGCCGTCGTCGACTTTCCCGAGCCCGACTCGCCGACCAGCGCGAGCGTCTCGCCGCGGCTCACGGTGAAGCTGACGTCGTCGACGGCGCGCAGCAGCCGCGCCCCGCCGTCGGTCCTGGGCAGCGGGAAGTCCTTGACCAGGTGGTCCACCACGACCAGCGGCCGCGCACCACCCACGCCCACCGCGGCCTGGGTGGCCGTCTTCGTGAGAGCGGCCGGCGGGCGGGCGGCCAGGGGCGGCAGCGAGCCGCGGGCCGCGGCCAGGCCGGGGGCGGCACGCAGYAGGCGGCGCGTGTACGGGTCGCGCGGGGCGTCGAGGATCCGCCCGGTCGGGCCGGTCTCGACGATCTTGCCGCGCGACATCACCGCGATGCGCTGGGCGCGGTCGGCGGCGACGCCGAGGTCGTGGGTGACGAGCAGGACGGCGGTGCCGAGCTCGGTCGTCAGCCGTTCGAGGTGATCGAGGATGAGCCGCTGCACGGTCACGTCCAGCGCGCTGGTCGGCTCGTCGGCGATGATCAGGCTGGGCCCGGCGGCGATCGCGATGGCGATCAGCGCCCGCTGCCGCATCCCGCCGGACAGCTCGTGCGGGTACTGCCGGGCCCTGGTCGCCGGGTCCGGCAGGCCCGCCCGCTCCAGCAGCTCGACGGCGGCCCTGCCCGCCTCCCGGCGGCCGGCGAGCTGGTGGATCCGCAGCACCTCGGCGACCTGGTCGCCGATCCGCGCCACCGGGTTCAGCGAGACGGTCGGGTCCTGCGGGATGAGCCCGATGCCCGCGCCGCGGATGGCACGCAGCTCCCCCGCCGGGAGCCCGACCAGGTCGTGGGCGCCGAACCGGACGCTGCCGGCGTCGATCCGGCCACCGGGTGGCAGCAGGCCGATCACGGCGTGCGCCGTCGTGCTCTTCCCGGACCCGGACTCGCCGACCAGCGCGACGATCTCCCCCGGGCGGATGTCGAGGTCGATCCCACGGACGGCCGGGACCGGCCCGGTCCGGGTCTGGTACGAGACGGACAGCCCGCGGATCACGAGCAGGCTGTCGTTCTCCTGGTCGCTCCGCTCAGCAGCCGGTTCGGCCGGTTCGGCCGGTTCGGCCGCGGCGGGTCGGGCCGGGCCGCCGGTCATCGCTGGGTCGCCCATTCGCCGTCCAGCGCCCGGGCGATCCGGTTCGTCGACAGCACGGTCGCGGCCACCGTCAGGCCGGGCAGGGTCGAGAGCCACCAGGCGTTCGCCAGGTAGTTGCGTCCGCTCGAGATCAACGTTCCCCATTCCGGCGCGGGCGGGGCGGCGCCGTAGCCCAGGAAGCTCAGCGACGACACCGCCAGGACCGACACGCCGAAGTCGAGGGTCGCGAGCACGAGCACCGGCCCCATCGCGTTCGGCAGCACGTGCCGGCCGAGCACGCTGTACCAGCGGGCGCCGATCGACCGGGCCGCCTCGACGTACGTCGCCTGGCGCACCTTGAGCACCTCGGCGCGCATCACCCGGGCGAAGCTGGCGACGCTCGCGATCCCGACCGCGATGGCCACCTTGACCGTGCCGTAGCCGAGCGCGGTGACCAGGGCTAGTGACATGAACAGCCCCGGGATGGACAGCAGCACGTCGACGACGCGCATGATGACGTCCTCGGCCCAGCGGCCGACGAAGCCGGCGACGAGGCCGAGACCGCCGCCGACGACGAACGCGACGGCGACCGCGATGATCGTCGCCTTCAGTGACAGCGCGGCACCGTGCACGACACGGGCGAACACATCCCGGCCCAGCTCGTCGGTACCGAACCAGTGCTGGCCGCTGGGCCCCTGGAAGCGGCTGGTCGGTACGCCCAGCAGCGGGTCGCGGGAGGTGTAGAGCGCCGGCCAGAACGCGGCCAGCACCACCACGATCACCACGATCGCCGCCAGCACCAGGCCGGGCCGGTGCAGGAAGAACCGTCCGAGCCGGGGCAGGTCCACCCGGCGCCACGCCGAGGACGGTTCCCGCCACGACTGCGCGAGCTTCCCGAGCTCGGCGTTCGGTTCGAGGTCCGCGCCGGCGTCTTCGGGGGCATCCGGCGCCGAGGGCGCCGGCTCGGTCGCGGCGGGGCGGGTCACCGGGCGCTCCCCGCCACCGGCTCGATGGCCGACGTCGTCAGGACGCCGCCGCCCAGGGTCGGGTCCATCGGGGTGCTCTTTCTTCTGGAGGGACCGCGGCGGCCGGAGCCGACGGTGATCCTCGGGTCGAGGAGCGGGTACACGAGGTCGACGACCAGGTTGACCGTGATGAAGACGAACGCGCCGAAGACGACGACGCCCTGCACGACCGGGATGTCCTGCACGGTCACGGCGGCCGAGGTGATCCGACCGAGGCCGTTGCGGGAGAACACCGTCTCGACGACGACGGCGTTCGCCATCAACTGGCCGGTCAGCACGCCGGTGATCGTCAGCGCGGGCAGCAGGGCGTTGCGCAGCGCGTGCCGCAGGTGCACCCGCGCCCGGCCCGCCCCCTTGGCCAGGGCGGTCTGGGCGTACGGCTCGGCGAGCGCGGTGAGCAGGCTCTTGGCGAGGATCTGCGCGACCATCGCGCCGGGCAGCACCGCCAGGGTGACGGCCGGCAGTATCAGGCCGCGCAGCCCGTCGTTGCCGAAGGCGGGAAACAGCCTGATCCGGAACGAGAACAGCTGGACGAGCATCAACCCGACCCAGAAGCCGGGGACCGACACCCCGAGCGCCGGCAGCGAGAGCAGAGCCTGGCGAAGCCATCGCTGGTTGGTGTAGGTCGCGACGAGCGCGATCGTGCCGCCGGCGAGGACCCCGATGGCGAGGGCCAGCCCGGTGAGTGCCAGCGTCGGCGGCAGCGCTTCGCTCATCACCGAGCTGACTGGGCGATTGGTCGACACCGAGACGCCAAAGTCACCGCGCAGCGCCCTCGTCAGATAGTGGAGGTACTGCACCAGCACCGGCTCGTCGAAGCCGTACTGATATCTCAACCTCTCGATCTGCGCGGGGTCGATCCCCTGCGAGTCCATACCAGCACCGGCCATGGCCGTGACCGGGTCGCCCGGCAGGTAGTCGAGCACCAGGAACGTCACCGTGTAGGCCGCCCACAGCACGCCGACCGCCTGGGCGAGACGGCGAAGCACGTAGCGCCACATCTTCTCCGCCGTCTCCTGTCGTCGTGTTCCTCGAAGCGGTCGCGCCCCCGCGGCCGGCTGGTCTCGCCGCCGGCCCCGCCCGCGCGGCCACACCGCGGCCCCGCCGGCGGCCAGGTGACCGCGGGCGGGGCCGCGTGCTCAGTCGGTCAGCTCTTCCAGGTGTCGTGCAGCTGGATGCGGCTGGACGCCTCGAACTTCAGGTCGTGGACGTTCTTGCCGACGCCGAGTTCGGTCTCGAGCTCGACGACCGGGACGACGTAGGCGTTGTCGACGACCAGCCGCTGAGCCCGCTCGACGAGCGCCGCGCGCTTCGTCGCGTCGGGCTCCGCGGCCTGCTGGGCGAGCACCGTGTCCAGCTCGGTCACCGGGATCTTGTACGCGTTGAGGCCCTTGGTGGAGTACTGGCTGCGCAGGATGTCCGGGTCGGCCCGGGTCAGGTTGCCCCACAGCACGTCGAAGTCGGCGCCCGTCAGGATCTGGGTGATCTGCGCGATCTGGAGCTGCTTCAGCTCGACCTGGACGCCGACGGCCTTGAGCTGCTGCTGGACCAGCTCCATCGCCGGCTGGTTGGTGGCGGCGTTGGCGAACCAGGTGATCGTCAGGGAGAGCGGGGCGCCGTCCTTCTGCCGGATCCCGTCGGCGCCAAGCTTCCAGCCCGCCGCGTCGAGCAGCGAGCCGGCCTTCGCCTTGTCGAAGGTGAGGCTGGAGCTGAGGTCGACGTAGCTAGGCGTGGTGTGCGAGAGGATGCTCGTCGCCGGCTTGGTCCCGGTCGGGAACACGGTGTCGACGATCTGCTGCCGGTCGATCGCCAGACCAATCGCCTTCCGCACGTTCGGGTCGGTGTAGGGCGCCTTGGAGTTGTTGAAGCTCAGGCCGAAGGGCACACCCGGGTTGGCCCGGGCCTGCAGCTGGGCGCCGCTGCCCTCCAGTGCCGCCTCGTCCGCCTGGGCCACGGCGCCGATCGCGTCGACCTGGCCGGACTGCAGGCTGGAGGTCCGCACACCGGCCTCCGGCACCACCTTGAACTCGAGCGCGTCCAGGTAGGCGTCACCGGACTTGGTGAACAGCGACGAGCCCCAGGTGTAGCCGGTGCGCTTCGTCAGCGAGATCGACTGGCTGGGCACGTACTTCGACAGCACGAACGGCCCGGAGCCGATCACCCCGTCGCTGCAGCGCGCCTGCGGGGTCTTCTTGACGCTCGCCTCGGACACGATGCCGAGCGAGAACGTCGAGGTGGCCTGCAGGAACTGGGCGTTCGACTGCTGGAAGTCGATCTCGATGGTCTGGTCGTCGATCACCTTGCTGCCGGCGTAGCCACCCAGATAGCCGGCGCCCAGCTGGGCGAGGGCGCCCAGCTTGGGGATCGCCTCGAAGTTGTCCTTGACCACCTGCGCGGTCAGCGGCGTGCCGTCGCTGAACGTGACACCGGGCTTGAGGTGGAAGGTGAAGGACTTCGCGTCGGCACTGATCTCCCAGCTCCGCGCGAGCCAGGGAACGATCTTGCCCGTGTCGGGGTCCTGGTCGGTCAGCGAGTCGACGAGCTGGCGCGTCGAGTAGACCGTGTCGTTGCTGCCGACCTGCTGCGGGTCGACGCAGCCGATGTCCGAGCCGACCGCGAAGGTCAACGTGCCGCCGGGCTTCGGCGCGGCACTCGCGGGCGCGCCGCCGTCGGAGGAACCACCGGAACCACAGGCGCTCAGCAACGTCGTGCCGACGGCGAGCGCGGCCACAGCCACGGCCCACCGGGTGGGTGCGGACTGTCTTGATTGATTCACGACGGTCTCTTCTCCTCCTCGTTGGACGACCGTCGGGGAACGCTAGCCAGCCAGGCACTTTGTCGTCAATTCCGATGAACAAAGTGAAAAAGTAGAGACATGACCGTGTCACAGGCGCGACCGGTCAGCGCACCCGACCCGTCGTCCGTCGACCCGGCGGCCTCAGCTCAGGTGGTCTGCACCGACGGGGGATGCCCGTTCCAGGTGACGAAGCAGGACGAGGTGGCGGCGCCGTCCCGGCTGAAGTCCACGCGCAGCCAGCCGTCGGCCTCCCAGGCCTGAACCCGCCAGTCCGGCTCCGGGGTCGCGGACACCAGCCGAGCCGAGGTCTCGGTCATCTCCAGCACGACCCGGCCGCCGGTCAGCTGGTAGCTCCGGACGGCGGCGCCGTTCGAGGTGGCCGGGGCCGCCGCGGGCGGCCGCGAGACCTGCCCGCCGGCGGACCCCGCCGGGCCACCGCCGGCGGTCACCCCGGCCGTTCCGGCCCCAGCTCCGGGCCCCGGCTCCCCCGCCGCCGGCCCGGACGTCGCGGGCGTCTCGACGGCGGGGCCGGGCGCGGTCGTCGCGGACACGCCGGCCGTGGGCGCGGTGGCGCTCGCAGCGACGGACGGGGAGATCAGCGGCCCGACCGGGACGGCCTTGGGCAGCCCCGCGGCCGTCTCCAGCGGGAGCGCTCGCTGGACGCCGAACCAGGAGACCAGGACGGCGAGCCCGGTGCCGATGGTCCACAGGGCGAGGCGGCGCAGCGACCTGGCCACGTCGGCATGGTACAGGGCGGACATATCGGTCGACGGGCTCTACGGTACGGCGGTATGGCGACAGTGCTCGTGGTCGAGGATGATCCGTCGGTGCGGGCGGCGCTGGTCCGTCACCTCACCGCCGCCGGGCACGCGGTGCGCAGCGCCGGCGCCGCCCTGGACGCGATGCGCGAGGTCACGCAGGTCGGCTGCGACCTGGTCGTACTCGACCTGGGACTGCCCGACCTCGACGGCGCCGCCGCGCTGCGCATGCTGCGCGGCGTGACCGACGTTCCGGTGGTGGTCGCCACCGCGCGCGACGACGACGCCAGCATCGTGCGGCTGCTCAACAGCGGCGCGGACGACTACCTCGTCAAGCCGTTCACGCCGGCGCACCTCAACGCCCGGGTCGCCGCCGTGCTGCGCCGGGCGAGCCCGGCCGGGCGGGACGCCGCGGGCCAGGCGACCGTCGCGAGCCCG
Source organism: Pseudofrankia sp. EUN1h (assembly GCF_001854645.1). Classification (NCBI taxonomy): domain Bacteria; kingdom Bacillati; phylum Actinomycetota; class Actinomycetes; order Frankiales; family Frankiaceae; genus Pseudofrankia; species Pseudofrankia sp. EUN1h. Next base: position 162,081 of record NZ_MBLN01000065.1, read on the forward strand.
CCGTTACGGGTCGCGGAGCTGGTCGTCGACGGCCGCCGCCGGACGGCGACGCTGGCCGGCACGCCGCTCGACCTGACCCGCCGCGAGTTCGACCTGCTGGCCTACCTCGCCGCCCGCCCCGGGGTGGTGGTGACGCGCGACGAGCTGCTCGCGGCGGTGTGGCACCAGGCCTACGGCGGCGGCCAGACCATCGACGTGCACCTGTCGTGGCTGCGGCGCAAGCTCGGCGAGACGGCGGCCCGACCGCGCTACCTGCACACGGTGCGCGGGGTGGGCGTCAAGCTCGAGGCGCCGGCGGCATGAGGCGGGAGCTGATCCGGGTCTCGATCGCGGTCACGTCGATGGTGGCGCTGGCCTTCCTCATCCCACTCGCGCTGATCGTCGCCCAGACCGCGCGTGACCGCGCCTTCGTCCGGGCCGAGCGGACGGCCGCCGAGCTCGGGCCGGCCCTGGCGATCACCACCGACCCGTTCGCCCTCGACCGGGCACTCGCCACCACCCGCGGCGGGGCCGACGGCCTGGCCGCCGTCCACCTGCCCGCCACGGCCGGCGCGGGCGGCACGGGCGGCGCGCTGACCACGATCGGCCCGTCGCGGGTGACGCGTGAACAGTTGGCCGCCGTCGCGACTACCGGGCAGGCGGCGGTCCTCGACGCGCCGGGAGGCTCGGTCCTGCTACGCCCGGTGGCCGTGAGCGACGCGCGGATCGCCGTGGTCGAGGTGTTCGTGCCCGCCTCGTCGATGAATCAGGGAGTGCACACGGCCTGGCTGGTGCTCGGCGGGCTCGCGGTGGGCCTGGTCGCGATCTCGGTGCTGGTCGCCGACCGGCTGGCAAGCCGCACCGTGCGCGCGACCCGAGGGCTCGCCGCCACCGCCCGCCGGCTCGGCGCGGGCGACCTCGACGCCCGGGTGCCCACCTCGGGCACCGGGGTGCCGCCGGAGGTGCGCGACGCGGCCATCGCGTTCAACACGATGGCCGACCGGGTCCGCCAGCTGCTCGCCGCCGAACGCGAGCTGGCGGCCGACCTGTCGCACCGCCTGCGGACCCCGCTGACCGTGCTGCGGCTCAACACCGCCGCGCTGGCCGACGCCGGCTCGGCCGACCAGGTCCAGCTGGCCGTCGAGCGGCTGGAGCGCGAGGTGGACCACATCATCCGGGCGGCGCGCGACCGCGGCGCCGGCGGGCCGGCCGCGGCGAGCTGCGACGCGGCCGAGGTGGTCCGCGACCGGGTCGACTTCTGGTCGGTGCTCGCCGAGGACCAGGGACGCCCCTGGCGGCTGACCGGGGCCGCGGCCGACGCCGGCGACGCGCCGGTGCCCGTCGCCAGGGCCGAGCTGGTCGCCGCGCTCGACGCGCTGCTGGGCAACGTCTTCCAGCACACCGACGAGGGCGTCGGGTTCGCGGTCACCCTGCGGGCCGCGCCCGCCTCCGCCTCCGGTTCCGGTCCCGCCCTCGGTTCCGGTCCCGCCCTCGGCGCCGTCACCATCACGGTCGCGGACGCGGGCCCCGGCATCACCGACCCGGCCGAGGCGCTGCGGCGCGGCGCCGGGGCCGGCGGCGCCGGCTCCACCGGGCTGGGCCTGGACATCGCCCGCCGGGTGGCCGCGTCGACCGGCGGCGAGCTGACGGTCGGGCGGTCCGCGCTGGGCGGCGCCGAGATCCGGCTGCGCCTGCGCGCCACCGCCACCGCCGGCCACGGCGCGGGGCGGGCACGGCGGCGGAGACGGCGAAGCCGGCGCTGGCGCGCGCTTTCCTAAGCCAGTCCTAAGAGACCTTCTCGGCTGCCTCAGGCGGGGCTGCGCCGGCCGGCGCGCTGGCTAGCGTCCGCCTGCGGGGGCTCCCAAGGAGGTCACACCACGATGTCGTCGAAGCAGGGCCGGCACCGCCGACGCCGCCGGCAGATCATCTCCGGTACGGCGGTCGCGCTGGCGGCCGTGACCGGGCTCGTCCTGGCGCTCACCATTCCCGGCACCGCCTCCGCGTCGGTCTTCGGGGCGGCGTACGCGCGGACGGGGGCCTGGGAGACCGGCTACTCCGCCCAGTACCGGGTGACGAACACGACCGGGTCACCCCGCGGGTTCACCCTCGAGTTCGACCTGCCGGCCGGGGCGCGGCTCACCTCGCTGTGGAACGCCGAGCACCGGGTGGACGGCCAGCACGTCACCGTCACCCCGCCGAAGTGGCAGCCCGAGCTCGCCCCCGACGCGGCCGTCGACGTCGGTTTCGTGGTGAGCACGCCGGGCGGCGTCGCCGACCCGACCGGATGCCGGATCGACGGCGGCCCGTGCGTGCCGTCCGGCGACCCGGGGCAGCCGACCTCGGCGCCACCGGTCGCCACCTCCGCCCCGCCGTCCGCGCCCTCGTCGCCGACCTCGCCGCCGGCGACCGCTCCGGCGACGCCCACGTCGGCGCCGCCGGCGACCACCGCGCCGCCGGCCACCACCCCGCCGGGCGGCGGGTCCGGTAGCGGATCCGGCCATTTCGCTCCCTACATCGACACCTCGCTGTACCCGCCGTACGACCTGGTCGCGGCCGCGCAGGCCACCGGTGTGCGGACCTACACGCTGGCGTTCGTGCTCGCGGGCGGTGGCGGCTGCTCCCCCAGGTGGGGCGGGGTGTCCGAGCTGAACCAGGACGGTGTGCCCGGCCAGATCGGCCGGCTGCGCGAGCTGGGCGGTGACGTGCGGGTCTCGTTCGGCGGCGCGAACGGCACCGAGCTCGCGGGTGCCTGCGGCAGCCCGGCCGCGCTGGCCGCCGCCTACGGCCAGGTGGTCAGCACCTACGGCCTGAGCCAGGTGGACTTCGACATCGAGGGCTCGTCGCTGTCCGACACGGCGGCGAACGACCGGCGCGCCCAGGCGATCGCCCAGCTCCAGCGGGACGCGTCGGCGCAGGGCCGGCGCCTCGACGTGTCGTTCACGCTGCCGGTGCTCCCCTCCGGGCTCACCCAGACCGGCGTGGCGCTGCTCGAGAACGCGCGGGAGCGCGGCGTCAGGGTCGACGCGGTCAACGTCATGGCGATGGACTTCGGCGACGGCGTCGCGCCGAACCCCGACGGCCGGATGGGCGGTTACGCCATCGACTCGGTCACCGCCACGCAGGCCCAGGTGAGGGGCGTGTTCGGGCTCTCGGACGCAGAGGCCTGGTCGCGGCTCGCGGTCACCCCGATGATCGGCGTCAACGACGTGCGCACCGAGGTTTTCCGGCAGTCCGACGCCCGCCAGGTCGCCACGTTCGCCGCGCAGCACGGCCTGGCCTGGTGGTCCATGTGGTCGCTGACCCGCGACCAGCCGTGCCCCGGTGGGCCGGCCGACTACGCCCAGGCGACCTGCAGCAGCCTCACCCAGCAGCCGCTGGAGTTCACGCGGATCTTCGCCGCCGCCACCAGCGGCTAGCGAGCCCCGGTCGCGGCCACGCTGCCGCCGCGGCCGGCGTCGACGGCGGCCTCCTCCGTCCCCCTCCCGGGGCGCCGTCGACACCGCCGGCGGCGTCGACACCAGCCGTGTCGACGCCGTCGGTGCCATCGGTGCGGCCGGTGCCGCCCGAGGTTCTCGCCTTCAAGTCACCCCCGAGGAGACCGTGATGCTGAACCGACGCTCCCTGCTGGTCGGCGGCGCCGCCGCGCTGGCCACCGCCGGCGTGAGCGGCGCCGTCGCCGCCACCCGCTCCGGCGGCTCCGGCCAGGCCGCGCTGCTGGCCGCCAGCCAGGCGGCGGTCGACATCCCGGCCCACATCCCTGGCACGCCGCTGCCGCTGGTCATCGTCAACCACACCTACCGGTACGCGAACCGCGAGATCTGGTTCTACGTCGTCGGCACCGACCTGAGCACCGGCCGGCAGGTCTACGCCCGCGCGGACGGAAGCGTCGCCGAGGTCGCGCTGGGAGCGGACGGCGGCGACATCGCGATCCCGCTGGTGGCGGACGGCGACACCGTTGCCGCCGTCCCCACCGGGATGTCCGGGCGGATCTACGTCTCGATCGGCGCGAGGCTCGACTTCCGGATCGTCGCCGACGGGGCCGGCAGGCCGGCGTTGCAGTACCCGGCCGGCTGGGTGCGCGACGCGCCCGGGTACGCGGTGCTGCACGACTTCGTCGAGTTCACGCACAACGCGGCCGGCATGTTCTGCAACACGACCATGGTCGACATGTTCAGCGTCCCGCTCCTGCTGCGGCTGCACGGAGACGGTGACCAGACCACCGGCCAGGTCGTGCCCGGCGGCCGTGACGCGATCTTCGCCGCGCTCCGCGCGAACCCGGCGTTCGCTCCGCTGGTGGTCGGCGACGTCCGGGTCATCGCCCCGGGGCATGGCATCGAGGCAGGGCTCTTCCCGGCCACGTACTACGACTCGTACATCGACGCGGTGTGGAACCGCTACGCCTCGGGAGGGCTCACCGTCGACGCGGCCGGGCGGCGCGTCACCGGCCGGGTGACCGGCGGCGCGCTGGCCTTCGACGGCGGGGTGGCCGCGTTCGGCCGGCCGAGCACCCGCGACGTCCTCTTCTGCGACGGCGCTCTCGCGGCTCCCAACGACGGGGTCACCGGGCCGGTCGCGGCCGTCCTCGCCGCCGGGTTCAACCGCTCGACGCTGCTGACCGGTGCCGAGCAGCCCACAGGTGACCCGGGCGCCTACTACCAGGACGCCGTCACCAACCACTACGCGCGGGTCCTGCACGAGCACACCGACAACCACCGCGCCTACGGCTTCGCCTTCGACGACGTCGCCGGGCAGGCCTCCTACGTCGAGGACCACGCCCCGTCCCAGCTCACCCTGGTCCTGACCCCGTTCTGACCGGGGGCCGCCGCCGCTCCGGCCCCCGGCGGCGCCGGCGTGGGCCGAACAACCCTCTCCTCGCCCGCACCGTCGTCCCGAAATGGCCCCGAAACGGCCCCGAAACGATCAGACTGAGCCTGGACACGGGCTTGTGGCGCGCGATCCCCTCCATTAGGTTAGGCAAACCTAATATTAAGGGAGCCATAGTGGAGGACGCGGTGGAGCAGACGACAGGTGTCACCGGCAGCGGTGCCGCCCCGCGTCACCCCGAGCTGGTGGCGGTCGCCCGCGCTCTGACGGCGTCGGCGGACTACGGCAGCCTCGCCCTCTGGAGCGGCCGGGTCGCCCACGGCCTGCGCTTCACCACCCGCCGCCTCGACGGCACGCCGAACCCGGCCGCGGCCCAGAAGCCGACGAGCCTCGGATCCGTGGACCTGAGGAAGAAACCCGCGGCCAACCTGGACGCGGCCTGGCCGGTGGCCGCCGTCGACCGTCTCGTCCTGCTCGCGCCGCTGGCGATCGGCCGCCTGCTCATCGACGGCGACCAGGCCTGCCGTTTCCAGTTCTGCGGACCGGTGGCCGGGCAGACCCGCTGGGTGTCGGTCGCCTTCGGCGGCTGGGTGGCCGCCGTACCGGCGGCGGACACGGCCAGGCTCACCGAGCACTTCGCCGACCGGCATCCCACCGGCGACCTGTTCGACCTCGGCGAGCGGTGGGCGATGCTCGAAATCGACGTGGTGGAGGCGTTCGTGCGCACCGAGCACAGCGGCACGCGCCTCGACACGGGCGACGCGCGCTCGCTGCTCGCCTCCTGAGATGCCCGTCGCGTGGATTCGGCCGGACCGCCGCGTCGATGCGTCCGGGGCGGGCGCATGACCGCGGCGCGTTCCTCGGTCTGGCTGCGCTGCCGCCAGCGGCGCCCCAACGCCCGGTACCGCGTCGTCGTCTTCCCGCACGCCGGCGGTACCGCCAACGCGTACTGGACCTGGGCCGCGGAGTTTCCCGCGGACGTCGAGGTGTGGATGACGCAGTACCCCGGCCGGGAGAACCGGAGCGCCGAGCCGCTGGTGGACGCCATGGATCCGCTGGTGGACGGCATCGCCGCCGCCATCGCCGACCAGGCGCAGGCCTGGGAGTCGCCCGCTCACGCGGCCCGGCCCAGCGCCGCGGGGACCGCCGACTCCGCTGGAACCGCCGAATCTGTTGAGACCCCCGAATCGGTTGAGACCACCGACTCTGCTGAGACCACCGACTCCGCTGAGACCGGAGTGCCGCTGGTGCTGTTCGGCCACAGCATGGGCGCGTCCGTCGCGTACGAGACGGCCCGCCGCCTGCGGGAACGCCGGCCGGGACTCGTCCGCCTGCTGGTGGTCTCCGCGCGCGCCGCGCCGACGGTCGTTCGCCCGGGCCAGGACCACACGCTGTCTCGCGCGCGGTTCGTCGAGGTGCTGCGCGCCCAGGGCGGCACCGACGAGTCGATCTTCGAGCACGAGGACCTGCTGGACTACCTGCTGCCCATCATCCGCAACGACTACCGGCTGATCGAGACCTACCGACCGCCGTCGGACGTCCGGCTGCCGGTGGACATCGTGGCGTTCGCCGGCGCGGACGACCTGACGGTGCGGGTGGCGGACGTCCTCGCCTGGGCCGACGCGACCACGGCGTCCTTCGACGGCATGATCTTCCCGGGCGGGCATTTCTACCTGCGCGAGGACCCGGCCCCGGTCGTTACCGAGCTGGTGCGGCGTCTACGGCTCGCCGGTCAGCGGGAACCATCGCGGGACGGACGGCCAGATCCCGGGTGAGTGGGCGCGGCCGGCTCATGACGGGGCTCGCGACCGCAATCGCGGCGCAAATTAAGCGGTCGTAGGTTAAAAAGCCCACAGGCTGTGTACGAGCGCGCCGCGGGTTCGACCGTCAGCCGTGTCGCCAGTACAGCCGGATGCACTCAGTACATCAAGTTCAATGAATAACCGAATGTTTACCCGGCGTTTGCCGGAGGCGGTTTCTTTTGTCGGGTGGGTGGTCGATAACATCACAGCCGGCATTGGCGCCAGGGGGAGATCCAAAGCCCCGGCGGACCGCACCGCGCCAGTCAACTGTGACGCGAGCAACATTCGGAGCGGTCTTCCGAGGCAGCAGACGCGAGGTTCGCAAAGCCGGACGGCCGCCGCCGTTGTTGCGCAGAGGAGCTTGCCCGCAATGTCGCTACCAGTTCGTCGGCGAGCGTTCAGGACCGTCGCGCTCGCGGTCGGCGCCGGCAGCCTGGCCGCCAGCCTGGCCGCCTGCGGCCCCACAGGCGGCGGCGCGGCCGGCGGTACAGGCTGCGGATCCATCGCGCCGGGTATCACGCCGACGGCGGTCAAGGCTGGCATGACCTGGAGCGACACCGGCCCGTCCGCCAGCAGCATGCGTGCCTTCCGGGCTGGCGTGGACGCCCGGCTCCAGGTCGCCAACGACGAGGAGGGCGGCGTCTTCGGCCGCAAGGTCACCTATGCCTGGCGGGACGACCAGGCGGACCCGAGGCTCAACGTGACCAAGGTCCAGGAGCTCCTCGACCAGGAGCAGGTCTTCGGGTTCATCTACGGGTCCAGCGCGGGCAAGGATTCGGCCGCCCTGCTGCAGGAGCGCGGTATCCCGGTCACGGGCCCCGCCAGCGACCCCAGCTGGCTCGGCAAGAACAACATGTTCTCGTGGTTCTACGACGGCGACGGCTCCAGCACCGCCTGGGGCAAGTACGTCTTCGAGCAGGGCGGCACCCGCGCGGCCGTCTTCGCGATCGACGGGAGCGCCACCAGCGGCGACTTCACGCAGCAGTTCGTGGCGAGCCTGCGGGCCCGCGGCGTCAAGGTCGTCAAGACGTTCCAGACCAGCAGCGCGGTGATCGACTACCAGAGTGTCGCTCGACAGATCAGGGCGGCGAACGTCGACGCGATCGGTGGCGTTCTGCTTCCGGAGACGGCGGCCAACCTGCTGCCGGAGCTGCGCAGACTCGGCCTGACTCTCGGCGGCAAGCTCAAGGTCGTGCTGATGCCCCAGGGTTACGACGGCAGCAACCTGGCGAGGTTCGGCCAGTCGCTGGCCGGTGTGTCGATCTTCACCAATATCAAGCCCTTCGAGATCAATACTCCCGGGCAGCAGACATTCGTGCGGGCGATGAACGCCTATTCCCCGGAGATCCAGCCGGCGACGCAGGACAGCGCGGTCGACGGCTGGCTCTCGGCCGACCTGTTCATCCGCGGTCTCAAGGAGGCCGGACGGTGCCCGACCAGGGAGTCGTTCATCTCCGGCCTGCGCGGCGTGAAGGACTACGACAGCGCGGGGATGACACCGCAGGACGCCATCAGCCTCTCGACGAACTATCAGAACGTCTCGGTCTGCTACGACGTCATCCGGGTCAGCCAGGGCGGTGACGGGTTCGAGCCGGACGACCAGCCCGAATGCGGCGTCGTGATCACCCGGGAACGGATGAACGCCCTGAACCAGCAGCCCTGACGACCCTCAGGCCAGTCTGGTGGCTGGTGCCGCGATCGAGGTCCGGGACCGGGCCGGTGACGAGACCGGCGGCGACGTCGGAACCGGAGCGGGGTCGCGCAGCCAGTCCAGGGTCAGCCGGTAGCCGGCGGCGATCAGGGCCCGGGTGCCGCGGAAGTCGAACGGGTTCACGGTCTTCGTGCCCGGGGTGGGCAGCAGATAGACCGTGCCACGGACGGCGGACATGTCGGCCCGGGCGGCGTTCCCGAGGATCTGGTTCATCGCGCGCAGTGCCAGCGCGAACGCCCCGTGCGGGACGAGCTCGGCGGTAGCGGCGACGGGGGTGGGGCCGACCGAGGGCAGCACGTAGGTCGTCGTCGCGCCCAGACTCTCGGCCTGCCTGACTGGCGTGTCGGCGCTCACTCCCCCGTCGATGAGCCTCCGCCCCTCGATGGTGACCGGCGAGTAGACACCTGGGTAGGCCGAGGTCGCCAGCAGGGCCTCGACGGCGTCGCCGCGGGAGAGCACGACCGGGCGCCCGGTCTCCAGGTCGGTGGTGACGACATGGGCCGGGATGACCGTCTGCTCCAACCGGGGAACCACCAGCCCACTTTCGATCAGGTGGCGCAACCCGGCGCTGGAGGCCAGCCCGTCCTGCCGGCCGATCAGCCCACCCACCAGCGCGCGTGCGGACAGCGGCGCCACGTCCTTGCGACGTATCGATGCCCACACCGCGGCGGTGCGGTCGATGCCCGCCAAGGTGGGATCACTGGCATACGCGACGGCGTTGAGCGCGCCGGCCGAGGCGCCCACCACGAGGTCCGGGACGATGCCCGCCTCGGTCAACGCCCGCAGCATGCCGACATGGGCCGCGGCGAGGCTGCCTCCGCCCTGGAAGACGAACGCGACCCTGCCTCCGCCTGAGCTCTCCCCGGCGTCAGGTGAGCCTTCGGGATCGCCGCCCGCGCCGCGAGCTCGCGGGCCGGCCGCGAGGCCGAGGGCGCCGTCCGGCGACGGGACGGCGGGAAACGACGGCTGAGAGGGGAGCAGCGGCACGGTCATCAGACCTCCCGGGCATGTCCAGTCGCCTGCCGGGCTGGCTGCCCCGCCTGGAGGACACCGCCGCCCGAAGCCAATGTCAGGCTATGACATTCACTCCAACACCGACACCACCGCGCCCTATGCCACATGACGGACAGAGAGGATCCAAGCACTCACAGGTATGGCGCGCATCCGTCAGAGGTGCGGCCGCCGTGTTCGCCGCCGCCCTCGCCTGCGCCTGCGGGCGAAGGCAACCGCGGTTCAGCGACTCTGGTCGAGGTGGATGATCTATCCTGCGCTGGTAGCTGGCGGCGGATCGCGGCCGGCCTCTTGGACGCGCCCACGTGCGCCTGCCACCGCCCTCGCAAGAAGATCATTGCCGGAGGTCATGGCCGCATGTTCGGTATCCAGAACGAGTCTGGTCGGCCAGTGTCGCCGTGACGAAGAAAGATCCTGTACGGCGCGGGCCTCGACATCGGTTTTCGTTCGGCAAGCTGGTCGATTGGGAAACGCTGGTCGGCTTCGCGTGCGCCGCCGGGCTTGCTTTTCTCGCGCACTTCCTGGTCGACCATCGTGATGACGGCGTCCACGTGACCGGTACGTCGGTTCACGTTGAGGAACGCATCATCACCGACCTCAGCCAGCCAGCTCCTCCTGACCTGACCACCGTCCGATATCGGGACCTGGCAGGGAAGGAACACGTCGAGCGAGTCGACGGGAACTACGCGGTAGGCACCGCGGTCGACCTCCTGTACGACCCCGACAACCCGGGGAAGGTCGAGGCCGAGCGTTTCACCCATGGTGCATACGACCTGTGGGCGGCAATCACCGCGCTGGCCGCGCTGGTGACCTTCGTCGGCACCGCGTCCAGGTTGGCCTCGCCGGTGTGACGCCGTCCTGAGGACGGCCGCGGCCGGGAGGCGCCGGCCGGAATGCCACGAACTGGCCGCGGAATCAGCGGCTCCGCTCGACGGCCGACCATTTCGCGGCATGACGGCGCCGGCGGCTCCCCCGTTTGCCGCCGGCGCCGGGAATTGCCCCGGAGAACGACACGCCGCCCGCCCGTCTGACAGGCGACAACGGCGGCCCATCCAATCTCCGGGCCGGGCCCGGCCTGGCGGTCCTCCCCCGAGTCGGACCGCCGGGCCAGGCCCTCGAGCAAAGTATTGGGCAGGTGTGCCGGTACCGGAATCCCAATCAGTTGGGAACTTGGCGTCGGCACAGGTCCAGTTCGACCGCCCAGGCCCTCGCGGCGTCCCGCGGTCTCATCCGGGGGCTGACCTCCGGGTGCAGCTCCTGGTACTTGTCCCGCACCCGTTCCAGCCTGCTGGTCACGGTCCAGGGCGAGATCGACAGCTCGGCGGCGGCGCCCTCGTTGCTGAGCCCGTCACRGGCCACCAAGGTGACGGTCCGTAGCTCGAGCGGGGTCAGCCGCAGCCGCCTGCGACGTTCCCGCGCGAGGTCCAGCGCGGCCCGGACGAGGTCGAGAAGGTGGGCTCGGCTCATCCCGAGGCTCAGCGCGACCTCGGTGAGGTCCTCGCCCTTGGCAAGCTCACGCAGGACGGTGAGCTGGTGGGCGGACAGGTCACCCGACGGCAACGGCCTTCGCCGGTGGTCGCCCAGCAGGAATCCGGCCAGCTGCGCGGAGACATGACAGCCGTCGGTGACCGCCGCCTCGACGGCGACAGTGAACCGGCTGGCAGGCGAGGTCTTCTCCACGAAGCCGATCGCCCCGGCCTCGATGGCATCGAGGACGACCTCCTGGTTGGCCACCCCCGACAGCGCGAGCACCGGCACACCGCGGTGGGTGAGATCGGCGACGGCCGCCGCTCCGGAAAGGCCTCGCGGAAGATGCAGGTCGCAGATGACCAGATCCAGGTCGAGCGTTGGCAGCTCGGCGATCGCGGGTACCTGGGCGACGACGTCGAAGCCGTAGTCCGCCAGGGAGGTACTCAGCGCGGGCCACAGCAGTACGTGGTCGTCGACGATCGCCACGCGAGGTTTCAGCCGGGCCATYGGATCACGACCTTGGTGCCGTCGCCTGACGTGATCGAGACCGTCCCCCCGACCAGCTCCACCGCCGGGAAGGTGCGGCCAAGGCCCCCGCCCGCGCTGACAGCCGCCGTGTCGAAACCCTTGCCCCGGTCTCTCACGACGATCTCGACCGACCCGGCGGTGGCCTGCACGTAAAGATGGGCCGCGACGTCTCGACCCGCATGCTTGCGGACGTTCGTGAGCGCTTCCCTGGTTGCGGCGACAACCGCGTCGGCGACCTCCAGTGGTGGGTCGGACTCGATGTCGATCACGGTGGTGATCTCTGGGAACATCGACTGGACGTCCCCGATCTGCCTGGTGAACGGCGTGTTCGTTCGTATGTCGGCCAGAAACCAGCGAGCCCGGGCGACGCCCTGCCTCGCCGCTTCGTGAACAGGCTCATCGGTGGCACCGCTCGCCACTCGCTCCACTACCGGTAGCAGGTAGTCGTGGATGGTTCGGTGCGCGTCCCTCCTGGCGTGCTCGACAACCGTTTCTCGTTCCCGCCTGGACAGCTCCCGTTCAATGCGTGCGTTTTCCTGTTGCGATTGCAGCGTCTGCTGAGCAAGACTGCGCAGTTCGCGGGCAATCAGCGTCGCGACGACGAACCAAAGGGCGAACCCCAGCAAATCCGAAGCAATCTTGACGGTGTAGTTAGGGTACAGCGCCCCCGACCATCCGAGTCCCAGCACGGAGACGATCGCCGCGCCGACCACCGGCCTTCGGACCCCGAACCCGAGGAGGGCGGGGCACACCAGCGCGAAGGGCAGCAGGACCGTCATCACCGTCGTACGGCTGTCCGCACTGGCCGCACGCGACCCGATCACCATCAGCAGCAGAGAGAACCCCACATCCAACGCGATGGCCTGGCCGTCCCGCGTGCTCCTGACCTTCCGCAGGCGATGGTGCAGGCACGCGGCCTCGACCACGCCCATGAGTGCTACCGCGACCGCGAGCCACGGGTGACGCAGGCGATCCCACGCAAAGACCGGCGGGATGAAAAGAAAGCACGACGTCGCCGACCGCGTATAGGCGATCATCCGTGCCAGCCGTTCCTCGGTGCGCTCTACGACTCCCACCGACGCCCCATCCCTTGTCCGCGCGCCCCCGACCCATCGACACGCACGCCGTCGGTGTTGGCTATCCAGTCGGTGTTGGCTAAGAGCAGGAGATCCGAGGACACCGCAAGGATGGTCGATGTCACAACGCCAGATATGGTCGCCCCACCGGGCCCCAACCAAGACCCACACTACTGTCACACACACAGCGCCGAAGACGTTCCCGTACTAACAGTACCGACCCTGCGGGAATATTCCTCGATGACCCGCGACATGGCCACCAGTCTGACGGTCCTGAGCGCAACACCGTCCACTCCCCCGGCCGCTCACGGTCTCGCGTGGACGATTCAGTCCTGCGGGCCGAGTCGGTCGTCGAGGTGGCACGCGAGGAGGCGTCGCGCGTCGTCCGTTGATCGCCGGCCGGCGAGAACCGCATTGCCGAGCCCGACGGTCAACGCGAGGACGATGGACGCCTCGGCGACGGGATCCCGTTCAGGGGCCAGCCGCCCGTCGGCCTGGCAGGCACGCAGCTGCTCGACAAGCCATGTCTCGAGGGCATCGGGGTCGCTCCCGTAGGGCTGGGCGGCCAGCGCGGGATTGGTGAGCGCGAGCGCGAAGTACTGGTTGTAGAGGACGTAGAGCGATCGACTTTCGGCGTCCAGCGGCAGCGTCGCCGTCAGGACGAACTCGATCCGTGCCCGGCCGGCGGGAGGCAGCACGCCGGAGGCAAGGCGCGGCTGCACCCGCTCGGTGAACTGCTCACCGACCCGGCGCAGGCCGAACAGCAGCAGCTGCTCCTTGGTCTCGAAGTAGTACTGGACCAGCCGCACCGACACCCCGGCCTCGGCCGCCACCTCCCGGAACCCGGCCGCGTGCAACCCCTGTGCGGCCGCGACGCGCAGCAGCGCGTCGGCGATGTGGCGGCGGCGCTKGTCGTGGTCGACCCGTTTCGGCATCGCATCCTTTCGTGGTACAACCGTACCATGAAAGCTCGGGAAGACCGAACGGTCGGCCGGTTCCGTGGTGACAAGCAGCGTGCCAGGTTCCTCGCCGCCTACGACGCGGCGTTCGCCGCGCTGTGGCCGACACCGTGGACGGAAGCCGACCTCGAGACCGATTTCGGTACCACCCATGTGCACCGCTACGGGCCTGACACCGGCGTGCCGGTCGTGTTGCTGCACGGCGCGAGCTCGAACGCGGTCCAGTGGTACCCGTTCCTGAACGCCCTTGGTGCCCGGCACCCGGTGATCGCTCTGGACACCATCGGCGACCCCGGCCGCAGCGTCGCCCGCCGCCCGCTCCATGACCCGCCCGACAGCGCCGCCTGGCTCGACCAGACCCTTGCGGGCCTCGGCGTCTCCCAGGCACATCTGATCGGGCACTCCTACGGCGGCTGGCTGGCCCTCAACCAGGCGCTRCACGCACCGGATCGGCTCATGAGCGTGACCGCGCTCGATCCGGGCGGGCTGGAGAAGGTGAGCGCCCGGTTCATCTGGCTGATGTACCTGAACGGGATGGCCGGTCTCGCTCCGCCGCCGCTGCGCCGACGGCTGGCGGTCTGGCTGGACAACCCGGTCCTGGTCGTCCCCGAGCTCAGGAAGGTCCTGCTGACGGGTGCGCGGGCGTTCCGTACCCGGCGGCCCGCCCCCGAGCCGCTGTCCGATGACGATCTCCGGGCCATCGAGACACCGGCCCTTGTCCTGATCGGGCAGCGCAGCCCGCTGCTGCACCCCGCGCGCGCTCAGGCTCGGGTGGCGCTCATGCCGCACGGCCAGGCCGAGATCCTGCCCGGAGTCGGCCACGGGCCGGGCTTCCAGCGCGGCGACGACGTCGACGTCAACGCCCGGCTTCTCGCCTTCCTCGACGCCACGCAGGACCGCTCCCTACGGGGGTAGGGCAAGGCGGCGGGATCCCCGTCAGGCCATCTCGTAGCGGATGGGGACACGTTTCGGGCCGCCGACGAAGAGGGTTTCGACGTATTCGACGGGGCCGGCCAGCTCGATGGACCGGATCCGGGGCACCAGCTCGGCGTAGAGGGCACGGCCCTCCAGGCGGGCCAGGTGGGTGCCCAGGCAGTAGTGGGCGCCGAAGCCGAAGCCGACGTGCCTGTTCGGCGTGCGGCCGACATCGAAGACGTCCGGGCGCTCGAAGATGGTCTCGTCCCGGTTCGCCGACGGGTAGGAGAGCAGCACCGCGTCGCCGGCGGGGATGGGTACCCCGCGCACGGCGGTGTCCTTCACGGCCGTACGCATGAAGTGCTTGACCGGCGATACCCAGCGGATCATCTCGTCGACCGCGGTCGGCACGAGCGAGGGGTCGGCGGACAGCCGCCGCCACTGCTCCGGGTTCTCCAGCAGGGCGTGCATCCCGCCGGAGATGGCGGCGCTCGTCGTGTCGTGGCCGGCGGTCGCGATCAGCACGTAGTAGCCGACCGCCTCCAGCTCCCCGATCAGATCCCCCTCGATCGTGGCGTTGGCGATCACGGAGGCGAGGTCGTCGGTCGGGTTCTCCCGGCGGTTCGCGATCAGCCCCTGGAAGTACTGGAAGAAGTCCAGCAGCGCCAGCCCGGCCGCCTCGTCGCTCCCGTCTCTGGCCATCTCCGCGTCGTCGGCGCCGAACAGCTCCTGGGTGAGCTTCAGCATCCGCGGGAAGTCCTCCTCGGGCATCCCGAGCAGCGACAGGATCACGTAGAGCGGGTAGTGCGCGGCGACGTCCCGGAAGAAGTCACACTCACCGCCGAGCTCGGCCAGGTGGTCGACGTAGCGTCTGGCGAGCTGGGCTATCCGGTCGGACAGCTTGCGGATGCCGGCCGGCTTGAACCAGTCCGCGCTGATGTGCCGGTAGACCAGATGGTCTGGCGCGTCCATCTGCACGAGCGTGCGCACCGGCGGCGCCGGGGCGTCGGGGTGCTGGTTCACGGTCGTGCGCGGCGCGTTGTGCCACAGCTCCGACTCGCGCGCGATCTCCATGACGTCGTCGTACCGGGTGATGGCCCAGAACGGCGCGTACTTCGCCGACTCCACCCGATGGACGGGCGACTCGCGGCGCAGCAGCGCGGTGGCGGCGTGGAACCGCTTCTCGTCCGCGTACGCGCGCGGGTCGGTGAAGACGCCGGACGCTTCTTCCAGATCCATACCCGGTCCTTTGCCGCCAGCGGATGCGACTGGACGGCRCCCCTACCGGTGCCCGGCCAGGCGGCCGTCCCGACCGCGGTCGGGATCTGGCCCGGCGGGGTACCCGCCGACAGGCCGGCGGCGGACCCGCCTCCAGGACTCGCAATATATCTAGATGTAAGGGCCAGCCGCAACGGTCGGGGCGGCGGGGCGGACACCGCCGCCGCCCCCGCGTCGCGACACGACGCGGGGGCGACCGCTACCACGAGACGCCCGACGCGTTCCCGCGCCGGAGCGGGCTCAGAGGGCTGGTTCGCCCTTGAGCATGCCGCCGGCGTCGATACGCAGGTTGAGGCCGGTGATGTACTTCGCGTCGTCGGAGGYGAGGAACAGCACCAGCGAGCTGACGTCGTTCGGCTCGATGTACGGGATCGGCATCGACTGCAGCACCGGGAACGCCAGCTCCGCGTCCTCGCGGGTCGGGTTCTCCAGGTCGGGACGGAACGTCCGGTAGATCCGGTCGTTCTGCAGCAGGTTGGTGTTGACGTTCGTCGGGTGGATCGCGTTGAGCCGCACGCTGTGCGGAGCCAGCTGCAACGCCAGCACCTCGGTGTACCGGGCCACCGTCTGCTTGGCCCACGAGTAGCCGACCCCGCCGGTGTTCCCCATCACCTCGGTGGTGCCCTTCATCATCCCGGCCGTCGAACCGGTCAGGACGATCGACGCGCCGGCCTTCAGGTGCGGCAGGCTGACCGCGACCGTGTTCATGACGCCGATCAGGTCGACGTCGGTGCCGTCGACGAACCCACCGGCCAGCGACAGGTCGTCCCACGGGCAGACACCCGCGTTCCCAAGGACGATGTCGAGCCGGCCGAACCGGGCCAGCCCCTCGTCCAGCGCCGCGCGCAGCTGGGACCGCTCCCGCACGTCGGCCTTGACCGCCACGATGCCCCGACCGAGCGCCTCGACCTCCTTCACGGTCTGCGCGAGGTCCTCCGGCGTCCCCAGCGGGTATGGCACGCTCGCGATCTGCTCGCACAGGTCGACCGCGATGATGTCCGCGCCCTCCCCGGCAAGCCGCACCGCGTGGCTACGGCCCTGGCCGCGCGCGGCCCCGGTGATGAACGCGACCCGGCCATCGAGCTTGCCCATGCTGAGTCCTCCAGGTTGTTCGAGCGGTCGGTGCGGCCAGGCAACCGGCGGCCGGCCGGGGTCGGTGAACGGCACCAGACCCCGGGAGCGCTTGGAACCGGTGTAGCCGTCGGCGACGATTCCCCATCGGTCTCGCGATCGGTCTCGCGGCACACCCTCTAGATATTGGATATTTCCGCTCGACGACGGGAGCGTCAAGCGACCGCCTCGGAGTCACCGATGGGATCCGGGCGACTCCGAGGCGGTCGTGGGGCCGCCCGCTCAGGCGACGGACCCCGAGGAGCCGACCAGGTTCAGGCCGATCACACCGGCGATGATCAGCCCGAGCGAGACGCCCTTGGCCCAGCTCATCGCCTCGCCGAGGAAGAACACGCCGACCACCGCCACCGCCGCGGTGCCGAGGCCCGCCCAGATCGCGTAGGTCACCGACACCGACAGGGTCCGGACCACGAGGGCGAGCAGCCAGATGGACAGGCCATAGCCAAACAGCACGATCGCGGACCACAGCGGGTCCTTGAAGCCGTCGGCGCGCGGGAGCAGCGCGGAGGCCGCGACCTCGCTGCCGATCGCGGTGGCGAGCATGGCAAGGGCTGCGTACATGACGTCCCTCCGAACGTAGCGAACGCTACAAGCGTAGCACTCGCTACGTCTGGATGTAGCAATCGCTACGCCCCTACTATGTGGGCCTCATGGGACGCCGAGAGGACCTGCTCGACCAGGTCACCGATCACGTGCTGGAGCACGGTCTCATCGGTCTGACGCTCCGCCCGGTCGCCGCGGCGATCGGCACCAGCGACCGGATGATCATCTACCACTTCGGCAGTCGCGATGAGCTGGTCGCGGCCGTCGTCACGCGCGCGGAGGACCGGGCGGTCGCCGCCGTCGACGCACTCGCCGGCGTCGCCGGAGTACGCCAGGGCGTCAACGCCCTGTGGGCGGCCCTCCAGACCGACCCGCTCCACCGCTGCACGGACGTCTACGTGCAGGCCGCGGCAACCGGGCTGATCGGCCAGGAGCGCTTCGCCACCATCGTCAGGGAGGCGAACGAGCGATGGGTGCGGGCGCTACAGGCCTACCTCGTCCGCTGCGGCGCTCCCCCGGAAAGGGTCGGCCGCATCGTCCGGCTCGTCGACTCCAGCCTGTACGGGTTCCACCTCGACCTGAGTACCGACCGGCCCGACGAGCTGGCCCTGGGCGTCGACGACCTCGCGACCGCCGCCCAGGCCATCGCCGACGGCTCGGACCTGGCGACCCGGGCCGACGAGTGCGGCTAGGATCCTAGAGAGTAAGCGCTCGCAAACAACTGCTTCGCAAACAACTGCGCCGTAGCCGACCGGCGAGAACCAGGAGCACACGATGCCGAGGCCGAACTGGCAGCTGCTTCCGGACCCCGAGCCGCAGGAACGCAGCTACTCGATCGTCTCGGTGGACGATCACCTGACCGAGCCCGCCGACATCTTCGTCAAGCGCTTCCCGGCGAACCTCCGCGACCAGGCACCTCAGGTGATCACGACGCCGGACGGGTCGGAGGCCTGGCTCTACCGGGACCGCCTCTACCGCGACAACGGGATGAGCGTCGTCGCCGGGCGCCCGAAGTCCGAATGGACCCTCGACCCACTGAACTTCAGCGAGATGCGCCAGGCCGCGTGGGACGTGCACGCCCGGGTGAAGGACATGGACCTCGACGGCATCTGGGCGTCGCTGTGCTTCCCGTCCGGCGCGTGGGGCTTCACCGGCCGCGTGCTGTCGATGAACAACGACGAGGAGGTCGGCCTCGCCGCGGTCCGCGCGTGGAACAGCTGGATGATCGAGGAATGGCACGGCGCCTACCCGGAGCGCTTCATCCCGATGCAGCTGCCCTGGTTCAAGGACCCGAAGGTCGCCGCCGACGAGGTCCGCCGCAACGCCGAGCTCGGCTTCACGTCGGTGTCGTTCCTCGAGTCGCCGCACCTGCTCAAGCTCCCGCCGATCACCAACCACAAGCACTGGGAGCCGTTCTTCAAGGCGTGCGAGGAGACCGACACGGTCATCTCGCTGCACTGCGGCGCCAGCGGCTTCGTCCTGCAGGGCTCACCCGGCGGCGGCCTGAACGTGCAGACGTCGCTGTTCCCGGCCGGCGCCTTCTGCGCGGCCGTCGACTGGGTGTGGGCGGGCATCCCGGCGCTCTACCCGAATCTGAAGATCGCGCTGAGCGAGGGCGGCATCGGCTGGGTGCCGATGGCGATCAACCGCCTCGACTACGTGCTCGCACACTCCGGCAGCGGCGGCACGCCGTGGACCTACGACGTGACGCCCAGCGAGGCGCTGCGCCGCAACTTCTACTTCTGCATGCTCGACGACCCAGGCACGCTCGACCAGCGCCACATGATCGGCGTCGACCACATCCTGTTCGAGACCGACTTCCCGCACGCCGACTCGACCTGGCCGGGCTCGCAGGACCTGCTGCGCAAGCGCTTCGCCGACATCCCCCAGCATGAGGCCGTGATGATCGCCGGTGGCAACGCCGCGAGGCTGTTCCGCCAGCCGCTCCCCCAGAGCAGTGACTGGCCGACGATCGCCGCGTAGGCCTGCTACGCCGGGCAGGCCTGCTGCCGAGGCTCATCGGGCAGGCTCGCCGAGCAGCGCACTGGCTGCGGTCGCCGGGCCGGGTGGCCCTCCTCGCGGGGGTGGCCGACACCGCGAGGAGGGTGCCCGGCGGGTCAGGCGGTCAGTGCGGCTGGGCCGACGGCGGAGCTGGTGTCCAGGAACGCGTCGGGCACCGGGTAGTCCCCGGCGATGAAGGTCAGCACGGCCGCGTGCATGGCCTCGACCGGCGCGATCGTCGCCGCGGTCGCGATGCCGCCGCTGTCGGTCACGTTCGTCATCGCGTACAGGTAGGTGTGCGCGGCCGCGTTCTCCAGGCCGAGCGCGAAGGTGGCGAGCTCGGGGACCGACTTCGTCGCCTTCAGCTTCGCGACCTCCGACGCGGCGATCGTCAGCGGCGTTCCGGTGATCATCGGCAGTTTGGCTCCGGACAGCACCCCGTTCCACGCCTTCGCGTGATCGACATGCTGCGCGCGGGCGACCGTCGCGAACTCGCCGACGGCGGCCGGCACCGTGCCGTAGTCGCCGGCGGTCGCCTTCGCCAGCGCCATCGTGTAGGCGGCGACGGCGAGGTTCTCCAACGCGGCCGCCAGCGCGACCACCCTCAGGTCGCCGGTGTACGGGCTGGCCGCCCGGGTGGGGGTCGCCCCCATGGCCGGCCGGTTCCCGCCCCCGTCCGAGCCGCCGCACGCCGCGAGCAGACCCGCTCCGGCCGCGGCCAGGCCACCGAGCAGCACGCCACGCCGGCTGGTCGCTCTGCCGGCCACCCTCCCGATCATGGCCCGCGTGGTGCTGGTCGAGTCGCGCAGCTGCTCCAACGCGGTCGGGAAGGTGTCCCGATGCAGCCCGTCGAGATCCTTCGTCAGCGCGCGCAGTTCCGCGTCTCCGATGCCCATCTCGCCGCGCCGACGCCCGTCCGGCCCGATCTGGTCGTGTCGGGTCTGGTCGTTCCGGGTCATGCAACCGCTCCTTCAGTCGCCGGGGAGGCCATCGAGGTCGGGTAGAAGGCGTCGGGGAAGCCGACGCCACCGGCGGCCTTCGGGAGCTTCGCCGCGTCGGGCGGCAACGCGATCAGGTCGGCCGCGCCGCCACCGAGCAGCGCCGAGACCGCGAGCAGGATGGCCCGGTGCTGCGCCTCGACGGCGGCGACGCTGCCGAACAGCTGGCGCAGCATCGAGCTGCCCACCTGGCTGACGTTCTTGGTGTAGGTCTGCGCGGCGACGTCCTCCAGGGTGATCGCGAGCGACACGACGTCGCCGGGACCCTTGATCGTCGGTATCGCCTCCTCGACGACCTTCGCGTACTTCGGGTCCGGAGCGCTCTGGGCCTGACCACCGAGCCTGACCACCGCGGCGTTGAACGCCCCGGCGTGATCCACGTGCTGCTTCATCGTCGTCATCGCGAACGCCTTCACGACGGCGTTCGCCTCGGCACCGCCGATGAACGGCAGCGTCAGCGCCGTCGTGTAGGTGCTGACCGCCAGGTTCTCGATCGACGCGGCGGTCTGCAGGATCGCCACGTCCATCGTCGCCGCCGAGCCACGGGTCGCCGTCGCGAGCACCCCCGCGCCGGCCAGGCCGACGGCCAGGGCCGCGCCGCGCCGTACCGATCTGGTGGCGGGCTCGGTCGACTCGACCAGGTCGGCGACGGCCACGCGGCTGCCCCGCATGGCATCACTGTGCAGGTCCTCGGACGCCTCGCTCAGTTCCCGCAGGCGTCGGTCGTCAACGGTGTCAGACACCGCATCCCTCCTGATTGCCGATGAGGCTCGACGGTCACCATGGGTGCTCACCTATGAGCACATAGGTCACCGATGCCGCCAGTGGTGGCCGTGCCAACGGTGTGCGTACCGCCACGATCACATACTGTTGATCACACGACGGGTTGACGATGACGCGGCCAGCACCGGCTGCTTACAAGAGGTATTCGGAGCCATCGGCTGGGCGGATGGGTGCGAGTTCGCAGGAATACGCGGCCGACGCCGCGGGCGGCGTGGCCCGTACGGGGTCGTGCCGCCGGGCCCGGAGAACGGGCCCGGCGGCACGACGTGTTCTGCCTGGTCAGGGCGGTGTCTAGCCGGCGAACCTGGCCACGACCTGGCGGGTCACCTGCGCGGGCGCCTCGGCGTGACGGTCGAAGCGCATCGAGTAGGTGGCCCTGCCCTGGGTGCGGGAACGCAGGTCACCGACATAGCCGAACATCTCCGCCAGTGGAACGACGGCGGTGACCACCCGGGCGCCGCGACGGTCGTCCAGCGTGCGGACGGTGCCGCGGCGGGCGGTGAGGTCGCCGATGACGTCACCGAGGTACTCCGGTGGCGTCACGACCTCGACGGCCATCACGGGCTCGAGCAGGACCGGACCGGCCTGGCGGGCCGCCGCCCTGAACGCCATGGCTGCGGCGGTACGGAACGCCACGTCGGAGGAGTCCTTCTCGTGGTGCTGCCCGTCGACGAGCTCCACCCGGACCCCGACGACCGGCTGGCCGGCCAGCACCCCGGCCTGCATGGCGTCGCCGATGCCGGCCTCGACGGCCGGGACGTACTCCTTCGGCACCGCGCCCCCGGTGACGACGTTGTGGAACTCGTACGTCGGATCGTCCGGGCTGGTGCGTGGCAACGGCGCCACGTTGACGACGACCTTCGCATACTGCCCGCGCCCTCCGTCCTGTTTCCTGTGCAGGTACGTCACCTGTTCGACCGCCCGGCCGATGGTCTCCCGGTACGACACCCGCGGGGCGCCGATGGTGACGGCGACGCCGAAGTCGGCGCGCATCCGTTCGACCAATATCTGCAGGTGCAGCTCGCCCATGCCGGCGAGAATGGTCTGCCCGGTCTCCGGGTCCTGGTGGGCCCGGAACGTCGGGTCCTCCGCGGCGAGACTCGCGATCGCCGCCGGGAGCCCGTCGGAATCGGCCCTGGTCCTTGGTTCGACCGCGACCGAGATCACCGGTTCCGGGAACGTCATCGACTCCAGCAGCACGGGGCGCGCCGGATCGCACAGCGTGTCGCCGGTGGTGGTGTGTTTCAGGCCCTGCACGGCGACGATCTCGCCGGCCGTGGCCGCCGGCCTTTCGGTGCGGCGGTCGGCGTGCAGCTGGTAGACCTTGCCGATCCTCTCCTTCCGGTCCCGGGTCGTGTTCATCACCTGAGCGCCGCCGGCCACCTGCCCGGAATAGACCCGGAGATAGGTGAGCCTGCCCAGGTGCTGGTCTATCTGCACCTTGAACGCGAGCGCGGCGAACGGCTGGTCGGGCGCGCATGGACGTTGCACCGTGGACCTTCCGTCCGGAGTGACGCCAGATACCGGCGGTACGTCCAGCGGGCTCGGCAGGTAGTCGACGACCGCGTCCAGCAACGGCTGGACTCCCTTGTTCCTGAACGCGGACCCGCACAGCACCGGGTTGGCGGCACCCGCGATCGTGGCGCGGCGGATGCCGGCCCTGATCTCGGCGGCGGTCAGGCCGACGTCGGTCAGGTCGACGTCGCCGCCGAGGTACCGCTCCAGCACCGTGTCATCCACCGCGGAGAGGGTCTCCAGCAGCCGTTCCCGGTGGTCATGGGCCTCCTTCCGCAGCCGGGCCGGGATCTCGCCGACGACGAGGTCGTCGCCCACCCAGGTCAGGGCGGTCATCTCCACCAGGTCGACGACGCCGGCGAAGTCCGGCCCGGAGCCGATCGGCAGCTGCGTCACCAGCGGAGTGACGCCGAGCCGGTCGACCATCATGTCGACGCAGCGGAACAGGTCGGCGCCGACCCGGTCCATCTTGTTGACGAAACAGAGCCGCGGCACGTCGTACCTGTCCGCCTGCCGCCACACGTTCTCGGTCTGCGGTTCGACGCCGGCGACCCCGTCGAAGGCGGTGACGCAGCCGTCGAGAACCCGAAGCGACCGTTCTACTTCAACGGTGAAGTCGACGTGGCCAGGGGTGTCGATGATCTGGATGGTGTGGCCGCGCCATGCGCAGCGGGTCGCCGCCGCCGTGATCGTGATACCGCGGTCCCGTTCCTGCGCGGTGGTGTCCATGACCGTCGTGCCGTCATGGACCTCTCCCATCTTGTAGGTGGTGCCGGTGTAGAACAGGATCCGCTCGGTCATGGTGGTCTTGCCGGCGTCGATGTGGGCCATGATGCCGATGGTGCGGAGCTCTGCCGGGCCGGTGTGGTTGGTACGCGCCGGTGTCATCGCCGGTTCTCCCAGGTCGTGTTCGCGATGAATGGACACGAGGGAGCCCGCGGTCAGGCGGACGGAACGCGGACGTCGCCGGCCGGAAGGCCGGACGAGGGGACGCGTCGATACGGCGGTTGTGGCGGAACGCCGCCGGGCCTAACCGCGGGCGGCGGTGGATGCCAGCGTGAACCGGTGCAGCACGCGCCCGACCGACAGCGCGGCGGCCCGACGGGCGGCGGCGCGCTGCTGGGAACGCGGGACTGTCATCTCCGGTCTCCCATCATCACGGTCTGGTGCGGGTGATGTTAGGGGCGCTCACCGACCACGTCGACCGGATTTCCCGCCGGGTGCCATAGTCGCGAGATGACACCGGGGGAAACGCGGACCCTGGAGGCGGTGCGGGCCGAGCTGGCCCGTCTCGCGCGCTACGACGACGAGTCACTCGTCCACGACGTCTGGATCAGGCAGCGCTACGAGGGCGGGTTCGCCGGGACCTACGCGCCCGCCCGCGCGGAGGCCGTGGTCACCGCCTGGCACGAGGCGGGGCACGCGGTGGCGGCGCTCGCCGTCCGGGCCCGGTTCAGTTCGGCGTCGATCCGGGCCGGCGGCCGCAGCTCCGGCCGGGTTCACTCGATCGCGGGTGGTGGCGCGGACGGGTTCGTGATCGCGGCCGGTGGGCGGGTCGCGGAGGGTCTGCGGAGCTGGACGCTGCCGTCCTCCGACGCCGAGGTGCGGGCGTGGCTTGCGTCATGGCGCAATGACGGCGGGGACGCGCGGCGTTTCCGGGCCGGGCTGGCCGGAACCCGGTTCGCCGCCGACGAGATCGCTGCCTGGCGGCACTGCGTGGACAGGTTGACACCATTGCGCCTGGGAATCCGGTCACTGGCGCGCGGCCTGTTGGTATGGCCACGGCACCTGCCGTATGCGGTGGCGGCGGCACTCGCCGGCCCATCGGCGGGACACCGGGTGGAAGTCAGGCCACCGAGTGGGTGAGCACGCAGCTGTACGCGCCCGCGACCGCGGACGCCGGGATGGTCACCGTCAGTGTCGGTGAGCCGAGCGCGGCGGTCGGTCGGGGGGTGATGCTGACGGCGGCCCGGGCCGGCCATGCCGGCAGGCTCAGCGTGAGCGTGAGGACGACCAGCGCCACAGACGCGCCGACCGCCCTCGCCGCGCGAGGGCGCGCGGCGGCGCGGGGGCGGGCGGTCGCGGTCGGCGGCTCGTCCAGCGCCGACGGCTCGACCGCCTCGGACGGCTCGACCGGCGCCGCGGGAGGGCGGTTCGGGCCTGGCGGGCCGGCCGTAGCCGCGCTCGCGCCGGGCGCTGGTCACGGCTGCCGCCGTGCTGGTGCTGGCTGGCAGGTTCGCCGCCAGGCGGCGCGGATCGCGGCCGGTTCGGCCACATACGGGCGGCACGGGCCCGCACTGAACGGGGCTGAACTGGCCAGGAGAATCTGCTACTCAGCTGTGCGAGTTAATGACGCGGAAACCACACGCGAAGTTGCCCCTGCAACATTCCCAGAGCCCCGGCCCGTCATCCCGCCTAGCGGCACGGTACCCAGGCAAACCACCTCGCGCGCCGGGGGAATCCGGCCGTGACATCCGCATCGACAGTATCGTCCAGGAATGCGATAATCCCCAACGGATCACGGTAACGTGAGCACCGCGGGGCCCGTCGGGTGCGCGCCGGCCGGGTCGGATTCCCGACACGGCGAGGCCCGGCACGGATTCCTTGTCCACCCATTCCTCGGGTCTAATCTGCCGTCCGACGTCCCGCCGATCCGGCGGAACACCGGCCACCGGCGGTGTCGGCCCGCCGGCTCTGAGTTCGACGCGGGCGCCGCGATCCGCCGCCCGCGCCTACCGGMCAGGGATGAGGAGGTTTCGAGGATGCTGGGAACAGCAAGGACGAGAAAAACACGCTGGGCACTGGTGCCGGTGCTGCTCGCCGCGTCGTTCGCGCTTATCGCGAGCGAGGGCGGCGTCGCTCAGGCCGGCGGCCTGCCAAGCGCGACCTGCCCGAGCGGTATTCGGGCGAACATAATCATTCCTGGTACAGACGCGCCGGTTCACTCGGCCGTCCACATAGACACCGGTTTCTACGCGCTGAGCGGATACTTCTGGCCGCCGGGGACGCTGATCGCCTGCAAGACCCAGCACAAGGCGGGCCATCCCCTCGTGCGCCCGGGCGGCACCGGCTGCCACCAGGGCGCGCTGCCGCTGCAGATCCCGAACGAGCTCCCGGTCGACTTCACGACGCCCCTGGCGGTCGACTGGGGGACGCTCCTGCCTGCCGGTTGGTACTTCGGTGGTGACCGCGGCGCCGACTGGTCGACCGTCTGCTGGTACCCGCGGCAGCCGGCGAGCGATGGCACCCCCGCCGGTGCGTCGGTGCCACCTGCCACCCCGGCGGCACCGACGCCCAGCTGAGGCCAACCGCCGGGTGCCCGGCGGCGCGGCCAGAAGCACAGACAGCCGCATGAGTCGCGGTTCGCGGCCCGAGTGCCGCGAACCGCGACATTTAGCGCGCAAAGCTCCTCGCGAGGTCAGGCCACTTTCTATTTGACGACGATCCGGACGCGGCCGAGATTCTGGACGAGGGTGTAGGCCGCCCCGGCGTCTCCTTGCCGCTGAGAGGTGACCCGGACGACGGCGAAATAGGTACCGGGCTTGGTGAAAACGTGGTTGGTGGTCAGCCGCACGGAGCTATCGATCTTGCCGAGTCTGGAGCTTTCCGAGTAGCTGCCGGTTCCGTCGAAGTCCCATTCGACTCGGGTGATCCTGCCGGCGTCCGGTGGCTCCCGCGCGTCCACGGAGAGGGTGACGGCCTGACCGGTCCTCGCGTCCGCGCGGACGGCCGGCTTGATCTTGTCCTTTCCGACCTTGGTGATGCTCAGGCTGACGACCGGCTGGACGCCGCCTCGCTGGTCGGCGGTGGTGGCGAGGTGGATCTGGGTGTTCTCGTCGATCGTGTAACCCGTGGTGGCGGGGGGTGGAGTTCCGCGGGTGACCCAGGCGTCGAGGTCGAGCAGCGCCTGCTGGAGCTCACCGTCGTAGCTGACGATGTGGGTCAGGGCGGCCTTCGTGGGCGGCGGGCCGTGTCCGGCGTTGTCCATGTACCACAGGCGGTAGCTGCCATCCAGGTTCGATCCGAGGATGGCCTTGGCCTGCTGGCGGTACCAGTCGGCAGACCAGGGGAACGCCAGGGCGTCGAGGGTCGACGCCAGCATGATCATCTTTCCGTGGAACCTGCCGGTGGGAACTCCGCCGCTGCCCTGCTGGGCGAAGACCGGCCCTGTGAGCGCCGCCCGCTGCGGGTAGAGCGGCTTGCCGCTGGCGTCGCGGAACTGGTCCCACGCGGTCAGGCCCTGGTCGGCAGGTGGGACCTGGTGGCGCTGGTAGTACTGCAGGGCGAGATACCAGGAGTTGTCGAGGCGTACCTGGTCGCCGGGCTTGATCGCGCTGGTCACCGAAGTGTCCGCGCCGCGTTCGAAGGTGAGGGTGTTCCCACTCGCGCTGTCGAGCGCGACGGACTTGCCCGCGGCGGCGCCGCTCGTGACGTCGATGTCGGCGCCGGTCAGGTCGCCGGTCGGCGGGCCGGAGAGCTCCAGGCCGGTCGGGGGTGAGCCGACGAGGCCCGTGACGGTGGCGGTGTACTGGATCCGGGCCTTCGCGACCGACGAGGCCGGGTCGGTGCCGGCATATCCCGGCTTCGTCCAGAAGTCGTCCACATAGGTCGGGTCGAGTACCCGGACGCCCACGCCGATGGCCGCGACCTGGTTGGGGCTCATGTTCGCGTAGTCCCACCAGCCGTTCAGCGGGAAGCCGAGCCGGGCCGTCTCGCGCAGGACCGCCCGCTGCTCCGCGTCGAGGCCGGCGTAGGGGTCACCGCTGC
Source organism: Pseudofrankia sp. EUN1h (assembly GCF_001854645.1). Taxonomy (NCBI): domain Bacteria; kingdom Bacillati; phylum Actinomycetota; class Actinomycetes; order Frankiales; family Frankiaceae; genus Pseudofrankia; species Pseudofrankia sp. EUN1h. The sequence goes on from NZ_MBLN01000065.1 coordinate 189,372, forward strand.
CGCCGGGCTCCATCGCGTCGTCGATCTGGGGGAGCTTGTCCTTCAGCACCCGCAGCCCCAACGACTCCACGGTCAGATTGCTCGGGAGCGCGTTCGAGGTGCCGGGGACCATCGGTACCGCGCCGTCGTAGACGCCGTCGGTGTTCTCCATCGCGGCGAGGGTCTGGTAGGCACCGCCACTCGCGCCGTACAGGTAGCCACGCGGCCGGGCGGAGTCGCCGTATACCTGTGCCGCGACCACACGGGAGAACTTCGCGGACGCAGCGTTGAGCTCGTAACCCGCGATCACGCCGCCCGCGGGCAGGCCGCCGGCATTGTTGTCCGACACCACATAGGAGTTGTTCGAGATCGCGAAGACGACCGTCGCCGGATCAGCGTCCTCGGTGGAGAGCGTGGGGTAGGTCGACTCGAAGAACCGACCGGCGTACTTGTCCGGGAAGTAGAAGGAGAACTTCCCGGCGGTCCCCGTGAAGCCGCCGTGCACGTAGCGGACGTTCACGGTGACCCTGGTGGCCGGATCGGTGATCGTCCGGCGCTCATCGAGGTCCACGTAGGGCTTGTTCAGCGCCGGGTCGACACAGGACTCGGTCACCAGGGGACCGCCGTTGTCCCCGGTCTCGCAGGGCGCTCCCGCCGTCGGTTCGGTGCCGATGGTCAACGGGCTCCCGACGTTGCTCTTCAACGCCTGCGCGGGAGTGGTCGGCGAGCTGGGGGCGGCGTCAGCATTCGACGAACAGGACGCGACCGCGGCGATGCCGACGATCGCCACCGCCGCTGGAACGGAAAACAATGATCGACTTCGACCACCACCGCCCCCGGCGGTCGATCGCGTTAACAAACGCCTCACATTTCCTCCCATGATCGTCTGGCCTGGAGACGCGTCGACGCCCGCGGCCCGTCGGCGGGGCTCCCGGCTTGTTCGTCGCGGCCCCCTGCGGATGGCACACCGCCATCCGGCCCGGACCCGAGACCACGCCCCCGGGCATCGGGGCGCCTCCGGCCGCCCGGCCTCCAGCCGCCCCGGTTCCGACCGGATCTCGCGCGCCTCGACCGGCCGCGTCGGCACGCTGGCGATCCTGACCTACGCCCAAACCTGAGTCAACTTTTAAATTCGACGTCACCTTGACGGGATCGGAGGGCGACCTCGCCCGGCATCGACCACAGAACGCAACGCTTATTACCACTGACTCAGAGTTGAGGTCGGTAAGGTCGGCTGCATGGCTTCCACGGCCCGCGGCCCGCGCGGTCACTACGCCCGGACGGCAACCCGTCGCCGGGAGATCGCCCAGGCGGTCCTCGACCTGGTCGTCGAGAAGGGGCACGCGAACGTGACCACGGCCGAGGTCGCGCTGCGGGCGGGCGCGAGCGAGGCGACGGTCCTCTACCACTACCCGAGCAAGGACCACCTCCTGCTCGCCGCCCTGGAACGAGATCAGGAGCTCGCCGTGCACCACGCCGAGAAGGACGGTGTACGCACGGCGGACGGCCTGGCCGGCCTCGACATCGACGCCCTCGCCGAGGCCGCGCGCGTCTCGACCCGGCGAGAGCCACTGCTCCGGCTACGGCTCGCCCTCACCGGCCTCGCCGCGACTCCCGGACATCCGGCGGAGGACTACTTCGCCCGGTACAACCGGGTCGCCGTCGAGGCCTACGGTCGCCTCGTCGCCGAACGCCAGAAGACCGGCCAGGCGCATCCGAGCCTTGATCCGGTAGAGGTCGCGCGGCAGTTCGTGGCCGCCTGGGACGGCCTCGCGGCCCAGTGGCTCCTCTCCCCCGACTTCGACCTCGGCGCGCTGGTCGTCCAGGCGTTTCGCAGGCTCTCGGGGCAGAACTGGATGGAGGCGGCGCGCGCCGTGATCGAGCCACCCAACGGGATCTGAACGGAAAACCAACCGTCGTGAGACCACGACGAGACGATGCGGTCCGACCCAGCCGCCCCTCGGCGCGGGCCACAAAACCGCAGGTCAGCACCCCCAAAAGGGTCGGCAGCGCCACACCCGGGATTTGGGAACACAATCCGCTCGGTATCCATCGAATACCAGCGATCTCTTCGGGTACGCCACGAAGTGATCGCCTCCAGCCGGGAGGCACCCCGAAGGGAGCCCACGATGGGTATCGGTGCCGGCATCTTCCTCATGGCGGTCGGTGCGATCCTCACGTTCGCCGTCGACGTCTCGATTTCCGGGCTCGACATCGCCGTCATCGGCGTGGTGCTGATGGTGGCCGGCGCGGCCGGGATCGTTCTCGACATCTTCCTGTTCGCCCCGCGCCGGCGGCAGCGCGTCGTGTACCCGCAGCAGCCTGACGTCTACCCGCCGCAGCAGCCTGAAGTCGAGGTCTACGACGACGCCCCGGCGACCCGCACCACGCAGTACGACCGCCGGGTGACGACCGACTACCGGCCGCCGGTTCGCTGAACCGAACACGCGACGACCGCCGACCTTGACGACCGCCGACCTGACGACCTGACGACCTGACGACCTCTGACCTTGACGAACGCCGACCTGACGAACTCCGGCACACCGACTGAGACAGGAACCGCGGGACGAGAAGTGTTATAGGCGCCGCGGCGGGCATGTCACGACCAGGCCGGCGACAGGACGACGAAGTCCGGACGGACGAAGGACACGACGAGGCCCGAGGAGGAAACGATGAAGTTGCTACGGAGGCTCCGCCATGAGGTTCGGCGTGACGTGAACGCGGCCGACCGGTCAGGGGCACGGGGTCTGCGGCGGCTGCGTCGCCGCTCGCGGACTCACTCGACGACGAGCGCCCGCCACTGACAGACCACGGCGCCGGCCGGTAACAGCCGCGGGCCTGCCCACCACGGTGGGTGGGCCCGCGGCTGTTTCGTCGTAGCGGTTTCCGCTCGTCATCGCGCCGTCCGCTCGTCTTCACGCCGCCCGCTCGCGGTCAGCCTCGTCGGCCACGGTAAGTAGTTCGGCATAACCGGGGCGCAGTCGGGGTATCCCTGTGCATTGTCGGGAGTCACCCATGGAGCGGGGCTCGGAGGGGGACGACGTGGCCGACGGGTGTACATGCCGCGATGCGGGAGCGGGCCGGGCAGCCGGCGCCGGCCCCGACCGTCCGGGACAGACCGTGCGCCGGATGCTGTCAGTGGCTCGGCAGCACCTGGACATGCAGCTTTCCTGCCTCTCGCGGTCCGCCGGTGACGCCCTCGTGGTCGAGGCCACCGAGGGCGACGCGGAGTCATTCGGAATCGCGCCCGGGTTCGTGTCCGCCGATCCGGAGTCGCTGTGCGGGAAGCTCCGGGACGGCCGGCTGCCACCCGTCCTGCCGGATGTGCGATCGAACCGGCGGACGGCGGGCGACCCGGCCGCCGGTGAGCTGGGGACCGGACCGCGGATAGGCGCGCTCGTCACGGCGCAGGTCCGCTGCGCTGACGGTCAGATCTATGGCCTGCTCACCTGTATGAGCCATGAGCCGGACCCGAGGCTGCAGGAGAAGGACGGGCATTTCCTCTCCCTGCTCGCCGATGCGCTGTCGTACTCCGTCGCCGAACCCTCTGTCTCCGAACCCGGTGTCGCCGAACCGGGTGTCGCCGAACCTTCTGTCTCCGAACGCGGTGTCGGCGAACCGGGTTCGGGCGAACCGGGCGCCGCCTGGCAGATGCGTGACCGGCGGTTCCGTCGGATCCGCGGGGTGATCGACGACGGCGGGCCGAAGATGGTGTTCCAGCCCGTGTTCAATCTGGCCACGATGCGGATGGCCAGCGCTGAGGCGCTGGCCCGGTTCCCACCCGGGTTCGGCTCACCGGAGCGATGGTTCGCGGACGCCGTCTCGGTCGGTCTTGGTACAGACCTCGAGCTCTCCGCGATCGACGCGGCCCTGCGCGTTCTCCCCCGCCTTCCTCACGGGCTGGCGATCGCGGTCAACGCCTCGCCCGCGACCGTCGCGTCCGGCCGGTTGGCGAAGCTGCTCGCGAGCGAACCCACGGACCGGATCATCGTGGAGGTCACCGAGCACGAGCGCATCGAGGACTATCCGGCGACCCGCGCCGCCCTGGATCACCTGCGCGCCCGCGGTGTGCGCACCGCCGTCGACGACGTCGGTGTCGGCTACGCGAGCCTGCACCACCTCGTCCAGTTGCTACCCGATGTGATCAAGATGGATCGGCAGCTGACCCAGCGGATCGACACCGACCGGAACCTGCACGCGCTCGCCTCGGCCCTCGCCCAGTTCGCCGGCGACATCGGCGCCTGTGTGCTCGCCGAGGGCGTCGAGACGGCGGGCGAGCTGAGGTCTCTCGTCTCCGCGGGCGTCCACCAGGCTCAGGGCTTCTACCTCGGGGTGCCGAGACCGCTTCCCTCGGCCGCATGACCGGGGTCAGGATCGGGATCGGGCTCAGGGTCGGGGGTCGGGGGTCGGGAAGCAGCAGGCTGATCGGGTTGACGGCGCCATCCTTGGGAAGGTCCGCAGGCAGGTGAGCACAGCCAGCCGGCACAGCCTTTCGGAAGTGGAGCCGATTCAATGCCGAACCCGGAACGCGATCCCGACTTCCGCAACTCCGACGCGTACGCCGAGGCCGAGGAGGGCCGACGCAGGGACGAGTCCGTGACCGGAGCCGACGTTGGCCCGATCGACGAGGACGCGATGCGCGCCGCTGACGGCCTGACCACGACCCCGGCCGAGGACGCCGCCTACCGCGAGCACATCGAGCGCGGCGCCCACCAGAAGGGCGAGGGCGCACCCGTCGTCTAGCCACGACCGCTGGCCGCCGACGGACTGGCCGGCCGCCGCGGCCGATGCGCCGCGGCGGCAAGCCAGTCCTTTTCACTGAAACGCGGCTGACTGGCTGGCCCGATGCCCCTGAGGCATCCAGGTTCCAGGACGTCCGGTGTTCGCCGGCGACCGGAGCTGGGTTGGTGTCGTGGTCAGACCGATTCGGTCGTGGGGGCGGGCTCGGCGGTCAGGCTGGCGGTCCAGCGTTCCTCGACGCGGCCGAAGTACCAGATGGCCAGGGCGACGGCCCAGGCGACGAAGAAGAGTCCGACGATGACATAGCCGGTGTAGTCGAGGTTGATGTTGGCGATCCAGGCGAGTGGTCCGGACTCGATCGTGAACCGGTCCGCGAGGACGCCGATGAGCTCGATGGTGCCGACGACGAGGGCGACGACCACGGAGATGCTGGTGATCGTCAGGTTGTAGAAGACCTTGCGGACGGGGCGGGCGAACGCCCAGCCGTAGGCGGCGTTCATGAAGACGCCGTCGATGGTGTCCATGAGGCACATGCCGGCGGCGAACAGGATCGGCAGGACCAGGATCGAGTAGAAGGGCAGGTTGAACGCGGCGGCGCCGCCGGCCATCACGAGGAGGCCGACCTCGGTGGCGGTGTCGAAGCCGAGCCCGAACAGGACGCCGACGGGGTAGATGTTCCACGGCTTGGTGACGGTCTTGGTCAGGCCGCCGAGGAAGCGGTTCATGAAGCCGCGGGAGTCGAGGCGGCGTTCGAGCTCCTGCTCGTCGTAGGTCCCGTTCCGCATCCCGCGGAAGATCTTGATGATGCCGATCAGGGCGGCGAGGTTGAGGATCCCGAGGATCCACAGGAAGACGCCGGACACGGACGGGCCGATGACGCCGGTGATGGTGTGCAGCTTGGAGGAGTCGTCCTCGACTGGGCCGACCAGGGACTTCACGCCGACGGAGAGCAGGAACGCGAGCGCGAAGACGATGGTCGAGTGGCCGAGGGAGAACCAGAACCCGACGGACAGCGGCCGGCGCTGGCGCCCGCTGCCTGCGGCCTCCTTCGCGACGTTGTCGGCGATGAGCTTGCGGGTGGCGTTGTCGACCGCGGCGATATGGTCGGCGTCGAAGGCGTGCCGCAGGCCGAAGGTGTACGCGAGGACGCCGACGCCGGCGGTGAAGATCGGGTGGTCGCCGCCGAGGTGGTAGTCGTGCGGGGTGACCAGGGTGAGCAGGACGACGAAGCCCAACGCGTGCAGCAGCACGATGAACGCGGTCATCCCGGCGAGGGACCGCCTGTCCGCGCCGCTGAGGCTCTGCCGGAACTGGGTCAGCCGCGACGACAGGGTGAGCCCGCCGGCGCTGGGAGCTGCTTGAGCCATGCTGCCACCATCTCGTTGTTGCGAGATCTTCGCAACTAGCGGATACCTCACGGAGTTTGGTTTGGAGACGATCATGCGAGACCCACGGATGCGCCAGATCCCCGAGAGCACCAACGAGATCATCCGGGTGGTCGCGTCCCGTTCGGTGCTGGCGGAGGCCCGATGACCGCCGCCACGTCCATCGCCACCTTGGCGACGGAGGGTACCGACGACGTGATCCGCCGCGTCGACGGCCGCGTCGGCCGACTCACCCTCGACCGACCGAAGGCGATCAACGCGCTGACGCACGCCATGGTGCTCGCGATGATCGAGGCGCTCGACGACTGGGCCGCCGACGACTCGATCACCTGCGTCGTCGTCGACGGCGCCGGCGAGCGCGGACTGTGCGCCGGCGGCGACGTCCGGGCCTTCTACCGCGACGCGCGGTCCGGCGGAACTGGATCCGTGGACTTCTGGGCCGACGAGTACCGGCTGAACTCGTTCATCGCCCACTACCCGAAGCCCTACGTCGCGCTGATGGACGGCCTGGTGATGGGTGGCGGCGTCGGGATCTCCGCGCACGGCTCGGTCCGCGTCGTCACGGAGCGCTCCAGGATCGCCATGCCGGAGACCGGCATCGGGTTCGTGCCCGACGTCGGCGGGACCTGGCTGCTCTCCCGGATGCCCGGCGAGACCGGCACCCACGCGGCGCTCACCGCCGGCGGCCTGTCCGGCGCCGACGCGATCACGGCCGGGCTCGCCGACCACCTCGTCCCCGCCGAGCGGCTGCCGGCACTGGTCGGCGCCCTGTCGGCCGGGACGGCGCCGAGCGACGCCGTCGCCGCGCTGGCCGTCCCCGCCGGCAGCGGGAACCTCGCCGCCGAGCGCGGCTGGATCGACACCTGCTACGCGGCGGACAGCGTCGAGGAGATCCTGGCGCGCCTGCGCGCCAGCGGCGATCCGGCGGCGGCCACCGCGGCCGACGAGATCGCGGCGAAGTCGCCCACGGCGCTCGCCGTCACGCTGGCCGCGCTGCGCCGAGTGGCCGGGCTCGCGGACCTGGACGCGGCGCTCGTCCAGGAGTTCCGCGTCTCCACCGCCTGCCTGCGCCACCCCGACCTGGCCGAGGGCATCCGGGCACAGATCATCGACAAGGACCGTTCGCCGCGCTGGTCGCCGCCCGCGCTCGCGGACGTCGACGCCGCCCTGGTCGCGGGGTTCTTCGCCGTGCCTCCGGGCGGCGACCTCGATCTCGACCTGGACCGAAGCCCCGCTCGTACCCGCCGGAACGCGACCCGATGACCGGTCAGAAGTCCTCGTCGAAGGAGACCGAGCCGGCGATGGCGACCTGGTAGGCCGAGACCCGGCGCTCGAAGAAGTTCGACAGCTCCTGCACGTCCTGCAGCTCGAGGAACGAGAACGGGTTCGCCGACCCGAACATCGGGGCGAACCCGAGCTGGACGAGCCGGCGGTCGGCCACGTGCTCCAGGTAGGCGCGCATGTCGACGACGGTCATCCCGGCGACGCCCCCCGCCAGCAGGTCCCGCGCGAACTCGGTCTCCGCGTCGACGGCCTCGGCGAGCATCTGGCGCACCGAGGCCTCGAACTCGCCGTCGACGAGATCCGGCTCCTGCGCCCGGATGGTCCGCACGACGTCGAGCGCGAACTCCATGTGCATGGACTCGTCGCGGAACACCCAGTTGGTGCCGGACGCCAGCCCGTGCAGCAGGCCCCGGGAGCGCAGGAAGTAGACGTAGGCGAACGCGCCGTAGAAGAACAGCCCCTCGATGCAGGCGGCGAAGCAGATGAGGTTGAGCAGGAAAGCCCGCCGGTCCGCGCGGGTGCTCAGCTGGTCGAGGCCGCCGAGCGTGTCGATCCAGCGGAAGCAGAACTGTGCCTTCGCGCGGATCGACGGCACGTTCTCGACGGCGGCGAATGCCTGGGCGCGTTCGTCGGCGTCGGGGAGATAGGTGTCGAGCAGCGTCAGGTAGAACTGGACGTGCACGGCCTCCTCGAACAGCTGCCGGGACAGGTAGAGCCGGGCCTCCGGCGCGTTGATGTGGCGGTAGAGGTTGAGGACCAGGTTGTTGGCGACGATCGTGTCGCCGGTCGCGAAGAAGGCGACCAGCCGGTTGACCAGGTGCCGCTCGGCGGGGCTCAGCCGGTGCAGGTCGGCGAGGTCGGAGTGCAGGTCGACCTCCTCCACGGTCCACGTGTTGCGGATCGCCGCCCGGTAACGGTCGTAGAAGGCCGGATAGCTCATCGGCCGCAGCGTGAGGCTCATACCCGGGTCGAGCAGCATCGGCCCAGTTCCAGCGGCGGGCGTCGTCACTGGCATGCCTCGCAGATCTCGGGGTTCTCCAGGGAGCAGGCGACGGCCGCGGCCTCCTCGCCGTCCCGCGGAGTCTCCTGGGTCGGGATGGTGTGGGTCGCCGCCGTCACCGTCGCCTGCTGGATGCGGGTCGCGGGCCGCGACCGCAGGTAGTACGTCGTCTTGAGGCCGCTCGACCAGGCGTAGGAGTACATCGACGAGAGCCGGCCGATGTTCGGGTCGGCCATGAACAGGTTCAGCGACTGGCTCTGGTCGATGTAGGGCGTCCGCGCCGCCGCCAGGTCGATCAGCGCTCGCTGCGGCAGTTCCCAGGCGGTCCGGAACAGGACCCGCAGGTCGTCCGGCAGCTCGCCGATCTCCTGGACCGAACCCTCGGCCGCCCTGATCCGCTCCCGGACAGGCGCCGTCCACAGTCCCCGGCCGCGCAGCTCCTCGACGAGGTAGCTGTTGATCTGCAGGAACTCGCCGGACAGCGTCTCGCGCTTGAACACGTTGGACACCTGCGGCTCGATGCACTCGTAGCAGCCGGCGATCGACGCGATGGTCGCGGTCGGCGCGATCGCGATCAGCAGGCAGTTGCGCAGGCCGTGCTCGACGATGTCGGCCCGCAGCGCGGCCCACCGGGCCGGCTGCGACGGCGTCACGTCGAAGTGGTCCGGGTGCAGCACCCCACGCGCGGCCCTGGTCTGCGCGAACGCCGGGTGCGGGCCGTGCTCGCGGGCGAGCTCCACGGACCGTTCGAGCGCGGTGAGCACGATCTCCTCGGAGAGCCTGGTGGAAAGCTCCCGGGCGGCGGCGGAGTCGAACGGCAGCCGCAGCGCGAAGAAGACGTCCTGCAGTCCCATCACGCCGAGCCCCACCGGCCGCCACCGGGGGTTGCTCGCGGMGGCCTCGCCGGTCGGGTAGTAGTTGATGTCGATCACCCGGTCGAGGAACGTCACCGCGGTGCGGACGGTGGCCCGCAGCATCGCCCAGTCGATCCGCCCACCCGGGTCCGCTGTCGGGGCCGTCGAGGACGTCGACGGGTCGCCGTCCGCGAGCCGGGGCGCCAGCAGGTGTCGGGCCAGGTTCACCGAGCCGAGGTTGCACACCGCGGTCTCGGCGTCGCTGGTGACCTCGAGGATCTCGGTGCACAGGTTCGACAGGTGGATGACGTTTCCCGGCTCGGCGGTCTGGTTGCCAGTCCGGTTCGCGGCGTCCTTGAAGGTCATCCAGCCGTTGCCGGTCTGCGCGAGCGTGCGCATCATCCGGGCGTACAGGTCGCGCGCGGGCAGCTGGCGGACGTAGCGCCCCGCGGTCTCCGCCGCCCGGTAGGCGCGGTCGAACTCGTCGCCCCACAGGTCCGTCAGCTCGGGGACCTCGTCGGGGTCCATCAGCGACCACGACTCGTCGGCGCGCACCCGGCGCATGAACTCGTCCGGGATCCAGTGCGCGAGGCTGAGGTTGTGGGTGCGCCGGGCGTCCTCGCCGGTGTTGTCCCGCAGCTCGAGGAACTCCTCGATGTCGGGGTGCCAGGGTTCCAGGTACACGCAGGCGGCGCCCTTGCGCCGGCCCCCCTGGTTGACGGCGGCGACCGAGGCGTCGAGGGTGCGCAGCCACGGCACGATCCCGTTGGAACGCCCGTTCGTGCCGCGGATCAGCGCGCCGCGGGACCGCACCCGGGAGAAGCCGATCCCGATGCCGCCGGCGAACTTCGACAGCCGGGCGACCTGGCTGTACCGCTCGTAGATGGACTCCAGTTCGTCGCGGGGCGAGTCGACGAGGAAGCAGCTCGACATCTGCGGATGCGCGGTGCCCGCGTTGAACAGCGTCGGCGAGCTCGGTAGGTAGGCGAGCGACGCCATCAACCGGTACAGCTCGGCGGCCTCGGCGACGTCGTGGGACAGCCCGCAGGCGACCCGCAGCAGCCAGCGCTGCGGGGTCTCCACGACCAGCCGGGTGCGCGGATGGCGCAGCAGATAGCGGTMCGCCACGGTGCGGATGCCGAAGTACTCGAAGGCCCGGTCGGCGTCCGGGTCGATGAGCGCGTCCAGCTCGGCGGCGTGCGCGGCGACGAACGCGGCGGTCGGGTCGCCGATGAGGCCGAGGCGGTGGCCGTTCGCGACGCCCTCGCTGAACGAGGTGATCCCCTGACCGGCGACCTCGTCGGCGATGAGCGCGGCGAGCAGGCGGGCGGCGAGCCGGGAGTACTGCGGCTCCTCACCGATCAGGTCCGCGGCCGTCTGCACGGCGAGCTTGTCGAGTTCCTCGGCGCTCACCCCGTCATAGAGCCCCCCGATCGTGCGGGACGCGACCCGGAGCGGGTCGACCCGATCGAGATCATCCGCGCGGCGTGCCACCGCGTCGGCGATCCCGCTGACGTCGACGGGTTCGAGCGTGCCGCCGCGATGGCGGACCCGCATCGCCTGGGTGCCGGTCGAGCCAAAGGACGCGCGGAAATGATCTTCTTTCGCGCGTCCTTTGGCCCCGAGGCCAGGGTCTGCTGTCGGGGACGATTCGGTGACGGTCAACGTCTCTCCTCGCGCGAGTCCGCTCGTCGGTCTGGACCGGTGGCGTCAGGGAGGAGGCCACCGTCTCGGGGGCATCCCGGCAGGCGGGCACCTGACGGTCCGGCGCACGGCGGCGACGCGGCGCGACCGACCAGGGGCGCGACGATGCCAGGCCATGGTGGCGACCGACGAGGTGCCCGTGCCCGGACAAGCTCCGGCACGGTGATCCCGGCCCTCCCTCGAGGCCGTCGGACCGCCGCGCGCGTGTTCGCGCGCGGCGCGCTGGCAGGTCTTCGGACTCGTGGGCTCCCGTCGGCACCGGTGGCGCCGACGGACCTACTGGCCGTCGCTTCCCAGGCGCGCCGTCGCGCGCCCAGTGCTCCTGACGGCGGTCGTTCCCACATACCGCTGCGGGGCAGTCCCGGACTCTCGCCGGGTTCCCTCTTACGACGGCCGCCCTTGGCGGGACGGCCGAACCAGTGCGTGCCTCACCCTACATATGAGAATCACAGGCCTGCAAGTAGCCCACATGTTGTGTCGCGGCGGATGCGTGCCACCCTGTCGACCCCGGATCCGGCCGCGTCACGGCGAGCCGAACGGGGCCGCGGCGAGGCGCCGCGGCGGCCTGGACGGGCGCGGACACACCCGCGAGGGGCGGTCCTACGCTGCTTGTTCTCCGCCCGATGTTCTCCGTCCGAGTTGACCCGGCGGCGCACCGAGGGTCTACTGTGACCACATCTCTGATATATCAACCTTGAGAGGGGTGGACGTGTCCGCTGGACGCGACGATCAGCTCACCCTGGTCGCCTTCATGCAGGCCTCGAACGTGTCGGTGTACTCGGGCTCCTGGCGGTACCCGAACTCGGCGCCGGACTTCCTCGACCTGCGCTACTACCAGCGGATCGCGCGGACGCTCGAGGACGGCACGTTCGACCTGATGTTCTTCGACGACCGCCTCGCGATGYCGTCGATCTACGGCGGGTCCCCGGACGACGCGGTCCGCTACGGCGCCCGTCCCGTCAAGATGGACCTGACGGCGGTGCTGGRTGCCGCCGCCGCGGCGACGTCGCACCTGGGTCTGGGGGCGACCTACTCGACGACCTACTACCCGCCGTTCCACGTCGCGCGCACCTTCGCCACCCTCGACCACCTCAGCGGCGGCCGGGCGGCGTGGAACGTCGTCACCTCGGTGAACGACGCCGAGGCACGCAACTTCGGCGTCGAGCAGCACCTCGGCCACGACGAGCGCTACGACCGCGCCGAGGAGTTCATCGAGATCGTCACCCAGTTGTGGGACTCCTGGGAGGACGACGCCCTCGTCCTGGACCGCGCCGCGGGCATCTTCGCCGACCCGGCCAAGGTCCACGAGATCAACTACCAGGGCAAGTACTTCAACGTGCGCGGCCCGCTCACGGTGCCCCGCCCGCCGCAGGGGCGCCCGCCCATCATCCAGGCCGGCCAGTCCGGCCGGGGCCAGCGCTTCGCCGCCCGGTGGGCCGACCTGATCTTCACCGCGGACCCGAGCCAGGCTGTCGCCCTCGAGCACTACAAGGCCCAGAAGGAGCAGATCACGGCCGAGGGACGCGACGCGGCCGCCGTGCGCATGCTGCCGATGGTCTACGCCGTGGTGGGCGAGACCGAGGCGATCGCCCGGGAGAAGGAGAACATCTTCCTCAACGAGCTCGTGCACCCACTGGCGTCGCTGACGCTGCTGTCCGAGCTCACCAACCACGACTTCTCCGGCTACTCGCTCGACGACGAGATCACCGACGAGCTCATCGCCTCCATCTCCGGCATCCGCGGTCTCGTCCAGGGGGTGAAGCGGCACCTCGGCGGCGGGAAGCTGACCCTGCGCACCCTCGCCAGCCACCGGGCCTCCCTGCTGCAGGGCCCACGGTTCGTCGGCACCGGCGAGCAGATCGCCGACCAGATGCAGGAGTGGTTCGAGAGCCGCTCCTGCGACGGCTTCGTCCTCGCCGCGACGCACTTCCCCGGCGCGTTCGAGGACTTCGTCCGGATGGTCGTGCCCGAGCTGCGCCGCCGCGGCCTGATGCGCTCCAGCTACACCGGCTCGACGCTGCGGGAGAACCTGGGCCTCGCCCGGCCCGCCAGCAGTTTCGCGGCACCGGGAGCCTGACGGGAGGCTGATCAGCGGGACCGTACTCGGATCCGAACAGGCAACGGTTCGACGTTCGGATCCGAGTACGGTCCTGGCGATTTCCGCGCCGGCGGTTCGGCGAACCCCGCCGGGAACCGTGCTAGCTGGCGACGCTGGTGCCTGGCAGGGGAGCGGCGTCGCCTGCCGGCTGAGGGCCGAACATCCGGGCCACGAGCAGCCGGCCGGCGTTGATCACATGTTCTTCCGAGACCCGGCGGGCGCGGGCGGCGTTGCGGGCGGAAAGCGCGTCGACGATGTCGTCGTGCTCCCGCAGGGCGCAGCCCGCCTGCTCGGGAACCATGTCGAAGAAGGACCACGGGATGATCCGCCCGGTCTGGCGGATCAGCGCGATGAGCCGCACCGAGTCGCTGGCCCGGTTGATCGCCCGGTGGAACAGGAAGTTCGGCATCTTCGGGTCACCGCCGGCCTCGACGGCGACGCGGACGCCATCGGCGAGCCGCCGCACCTCGTCGAGGGCGGTCACCGAGATCCGCTCCGCGGCCCAGGCCGCCGCGGAGCCCGCGAGCTGGGCGCTGAGGGCGAAGTTGTCCTCGACGTCGCGCTGGCGCAGGCCGATGACGGTGACCCCGCTGCGGGGAGCGACCTGGACGAGCCCCTCGAACTGCAGCGTCAGGCACGCCTCCCGCACCGGGGTCCGGCTCGTGCCCAGCCAGGCGGCGGTCTCGTCCAGGTCGATGCGCGTCCCCGGGCCGAACCGGCCGCTCATGATCTGGTCGCGCAGAACGTCGGCCACCCGGTCCCTGRCGGTCGCCCCCAGCCGGAGYCGACGAAGGCCGGTCCCGTCGGCGTCACCCGCCGAAGCCGGGGCGTCTGTTGTCACCGCTCGCTCACCCTCGATGACTCCGCCAGCAGGCGGATGTAGGTGACTCGACGCTGACACGGCCATCAGCGTATATCAGAGAGGAATGTCTCAGGCGACGTCCCCGATGAGATGGAACCTGCGGCGGAAATAGACGGCGGGAAGATCGTCGCCGACCCAGGTCCGCTCGACCCGGCCCAGCAGGATCGAGTGGTCGCCCGCCGGCTGCACCGCGTGGGTGACGCAGTCGAACGTCGCGCTCGCCCGGTCGAGGACGGGCAGACCGTGCTCGTTCGAGCGGAAGCCGGCGTCCGAGAACTTGTCAGCACCCCTGGTCGCGAAGCGGACGGCGAGGTCCGCGTGCTCGGGATGCACCACGTGCACGACGAACCGCTCGGCCGCCGCGAACACCGGATGACACTCGGCCGTCGCCGCGAGGCAGACCAGTACGAGCGGCGGGTCCATGGAGACCGAGCAGAAGGAGCTGGCGGTGAAGCCCCACCAGCGCCCGGTGTGGTCGGCCGTCGTCACGATCGTCACGCCGCTGGGAAACAGCGACATGGCCTCGCGAAAGAGCCGCGGCGCGTCGTCCGCCAGATCCGTACGGGGGCTGTCTGCCGCACTTGTCACAAGAACAGCCTGCCGGATTGATATATCAGGTGTCAAGGAGTGCATGGCTTCGGCCGGCCCCGGTCTCCAGCCGGCCAACTGTCCGATCGGACCATCGGTTGGGGCTCCCGACCCGTCCCAGGCCAAGATGCCGGACCGGAGAGAGACTCGCCCCGAGGAGAGGTGTGACCGCATGATCGAGCACAAGGTGCGCGTCTACCGCAGCGAGGAGCGGCTGGCCCGGGACGAGCAGCTCGCCTGGAAGATCGCCGCCGTCGCGACCGACCCGGTGGAGGTGACCGGCGAGGTCTCGGAGATGGTCATCAACCGGATGATCGACAACGCCGGCGTCGCGGCGGCGTCGCTGGCCCGCGGGCCGGTCGCCGCGGCCCGGGAGCAGGCGCTGCGGCACCCCGCGGCGGCCGGGCGGGCCGGCGCCACGGTGTTCGGCGTGGCGCCCGAGACCCGGGTCTCCCCCGAGTGGGCGGCCTGGGCGAACGGCGTCGCCGTGCGCGAGCTCGACTTCCACGACACCTTCCTCGCCGCCGACTACTCCCATCCCGGCGACAACATCCCGCCGATCCTGGCAACCGCCCAGCACGTCGGGCTCGGCGGGCGGGAGCTGCTGCGCGCCATCGCGACCGGCTACGAGATCCAGGTGGCGCTGGTCCGCGCGATCTGCCTGCACAAGCACAAGATCGACCACATCGCGCACCTCGGGCCGTCGGCCGCGGCCGGGATCGGCACGCTGCTCGGCCTGCCCACCGAGACCGTCTACCAGGCCGTCGGCCAGGCGCTGCACACCACGACGACGACCCGCCAGTCCCGCAAGGGTGAGATCTCCAGCTGGAAGGCCTACGCGCCAGCGTTCGCCGGGAAGATCGCCGTCGAGGCGGTCGACCGGGCGATGCGGGGCCAGGGCGCGCCGTCGCCGATCTACGAGGGCGAGGACGGGGTGATCGCCTGGCTGCTCGACGGCCCACAGGCGCGGTACGTCGTCGGCCTGCCCGGCCCCGGCGAGCCCAAGCTCGGCATCCTGGACACCTACACCAAGGAGCACTCGGCGGAGTACCAGAGCCAGGCGCTCATCGACCTGGCCCGCCGCCTCGGCCCCCGCCTCGGCCCCGAGCTGGCGACGGTGCGCCACGTCGTCATCCACACCAGCCACCACACCCACCACGTGATCGGCTCGGGCGCGAACGACCCGCAGAAGTACGACCCGACGGCGAGCCGCGAGACCCTGGACCACTCGATCCCGTACATCTTCGCCGTCGCGCTGCAGGACTCCGACTGGCATCACGAGCGCTCCTATGCACCCGAGCGCGCCGCCAGGCCCGACACCGTCGAGCTGTGGCGGAAGATCACCACGGTCGAGGACCCGGAGTGGACCCGCCGCTACCACGCGACCGACCCGGCCGAGAAGGCGTTCGGCGGCCGGGTCGTTGTCACCCTCGCGGACGGTTCGGTGGTCGAGGACGAGATCGCCGTCGCCGACGCGCACCCGCTCGGCGCCCGGCCGTTCGGGCGGTCCGAGTACGTGGCGAAGTTCCGCCGGCTGGCGGCGGGCGTCGTGCCGACCGGCGAGCAGGACCGCTTCCTCGACGCCGCGGTGCGGCTGCCGGAGCTACGCCCGGACGAGCTGGGCGAGCTGACCCTCGTACCCGACCGGCCCCTGCCCGCCAGCTGCGCAGGCGGGCTCTTCTAGCCAGCAGGAAACCAGCGACCAGAAGGGAATCGCGATGCTGCACGCCCAGACCTCGGCGGCGAGCCGGCGGGTAGCGCTGCGCGAGGCGCTGGTCGCCTCCCAGAGCGGAGGCCGGGGGCTGCTGCGTTTCCCCGGCGCGTTCAACCCGCTGTCCGCCCTGCTCATCCAACGGCTCGGGTTCGACGGGGTGTACGTCTCCGGCGCGGTGCTCTCCGCCGACCTGGGCCTGCCCGACATCGGGCTGACCACCCTCACCGAGGTCGCCGGGCGGTCCGGCGCGATCGCCCGGGTGACCGACCTGCCGGCGATCGTCGACGCGGACACCGGCTTCGGCGAGCCGATGAACGTCGCCCGCACCGTCCAGGTCCTCGAGGACGCGGGCCTCGCCGGCTGCCATCTGGAGGACCAGGTCAACCCGAAGCGGTGCGGCCATCTCGACGGCAAGTCGGTGGTCGAGACCGCCGAGATGGCCCGGCGGATCCGCGCGGCCGTCGCGGCCCGCCGCGACCCGAACTTCGTCATCTGCGCTCGGACCGACGCCCGCGCGGTCGAGGGCCTCGGCGCGGCGGCCGACCGGGCCAGGGCCTACGTCGAAGCCGGCGCGGACATGATCTTCCCGGAGGCGATGGCCAACCTGGGCGAGTTCGCGGCCATCCGCGAGGCCGTGGACGTGCCGCTCCTCGCGAACATGACCGAGTTCGGCAAGAGCGAGCTGTTCACCGCGACACAGCTCGAGTCGGTCGGCGTGAACCTCGTCATCTACCCGGTCACCCTGCTACGCCTCGCCATGGGCGCCGTCGAGGACGGCCTGCGCCGTCTCAAGGACGAAGGCACCCAGGCCGGCGTCGTCGACCGCATGCAGACCAGGGCCAGGCTCTACGAACTGCTCGACTACGCCGACTACAACGTCTTCGACGACGAGATCTTCAACTTCCGCCTCCCCGGCTGATCTCCGGGTGCGCTGATCTCCAAGCGCGCTGGTTTCCGCGTGCGCTGGTCTCCGYGTGCACCGACCGTGCTCAGATCGGGGGTTCGGACCATMGGACCGCGTAGCGCGCGGTGCCCTCGGCGACAGCCGCGTGGACGGCACGGGCCAGCCGTGCTCCCCACTGCGAGCGCGGGCCGCAGTACTCGGCCTGCGACCCTCGGTCGGCGGGTCCGTCCGGGCAGCACACCACGATGGCGTCCGACGCGGTACCGGTGCCGGGCACGCCGGCCTCCAGCAGAGCCTGGCTCTTGGCCTCGGTGGCCGTGACGACCGCGTTGACCAGGGCGGCGTCGCTCAGCCGCACGGGCAGCAGGCAGACCAGGTTGACCGTTCCGGGATGCCACCTGGCCGCCCGCGTCGGCAGGTCACCCGACGCGGCGGCCCACGTCGGGTACGACAGCCCGACCGTGGCGTCGCATCGAACACCACCATCACTGGCGCCGCACATCTGCCGGACGTCCGCCGCGGTCATCAGCCCGGCACCGCCACCCTCCGGCAGACCGAGTTCGGCGGCGATCTCGCTGAGGTGGCCAGCGGGATCGTCCCGACGATAGTCCTGCGCCACTCCGGCATTGATGACCCACTCACCACGCGCGAGCCCGCCGCCGAGCACCGCGCTGGAGATCATCCGCACCGGCGCGGCGAACCGCCAGACCAGCGCCGCACGCGGCTGTCCGGTGCCGTCGTCCCGGTGCTCGAGCCGGTCGAGCTTCACCGTCAACGACGGGACAGCCGGCGACCCGGCGTCGCCCGCCATCGCCACTTCGGCGACGCCAGCCGCCGCACCGAAGGTGACCTCGGACGCGGGCCCGGCGGGCCGCCGAGGGCGACCCGCCGGGTTTTCGGTCGAGATGGGTACGTGGTCCGTCAGGATGCCGGCGACGCCGTGACGACGCCTGCCGGACGGGTGGCCGGCGCGGGAGCCTTCGCCTTGGCGGTGACGCGCTCGGCGAGAGCGCCGAAGGCGAGACCGATCGTCGCCCACATGATCATCTGGGCGATGAGCGAGTACAGCCGGAACTTGAACAGGACGTCGGCCGGAAAGCCCGGGTACACGATCTTCCCGTCCGGGTCCAGCAGCGGCTGGGGGGTTTCGGTGGCGTGCCTGCCGTACTGGGACTCGTTGAGCGGGAAGTGGCCCAGGGCGGGCAGCAGCGCCATCGCGACGGAGACGACGACCACGAAGCCGAGCGCCGCGAGCAGGCTGCCGTACCACGCGCCGAAGCGTCCGGCGAGGCGGTATCCGGCTACGACGGCGAGGATGAGCGCGACGGCGGAGATGCCGACCATGGCCAGGTAGACCGCGCTGCGGTCGCCGATCGTCTCACCGTGGCCGACCGCGGGCGGGTTCGCGGGGTACTTCACGAACGGCACGGCGTAGAAGCCGACGAAGCAGGCGGCGGCGAGGAGCGCCGCGAGCACCCGCGGCCGGATGTCGGGGAAGCGGCGGGAGACGACGAGGTAGGCCACGACGAACAGGCCAGCCATCGCCAGGCCGAACAGCACCATCCCGGTGGCGATTCCGAGGTTGCGCTGGAGCCCTCGGCTGAAGATCTCCGCCTCTTCCCCACCGACTGTCAGGCCGGCGGCCTTGTAAAGCTCCGCCTGGGCCGCGTCACGACCCGCTTCGTAGTCGATCGCGCTCTGGATAAACGGCTCGGCGAATATCCGGGCGAAGACGAACGCCAGCAGGCCGCCGAGAGCGCCGGCGCCGAGGGCGCGGAAAATGAAACGCGATTCCATGACGACTCCGGCTGCTCAGTGGCAGGGGAAGCCGAGGAAGTGCCGCGCGTCGTGCACGAACTCATGGATGTGGCTGTCCTGACCGAACAGCGACGTCGCGCCCTGGTCGATACCGATGAAGTAGTACAGCAGGAGCGAAAGAATGAGGACGCCCCCGAGCCATAGTGCTCGTGAGGTGACGGGCGAGGAGATAGCTCGGTCGTGTGCCTCGACCACAGGCGCGTTGGTACTCACGGTAGCCCCCTTCGGGATCACGCGTCCCTGAACATTCGGACCGGACCCGCAGGTGGGTCTGACTCTCAAGCGACCGCCGGACGGGCGGGAAGGCTTGATCACAGTGGCGCGACCGTGCCGGACTCGCACCGGCTTCCACCTACAGATCGCGTTCGAAGTGTGCGGGGAGCACCAGAGCCTGTCAATGGCCCATCAACCAGATCACACCACCGATACCGGCCGCGGCCGCGCGTGGGAGCATGGCGGGCACCCCTCCGATCAGACCCAGCTGGCGGCACGCAGGCGCGACCAGTTCTCGCGGGTCGCATCATCGCTGGGGAAGAACGACTCCAGCCGGAGCTCCTGCGCGGTGATGTCGATCGGCGTGCCGATCGTGGACACCACGGAGAACAGGTTGAGCGGTGTGCCGTCCACCTCGAACTGCACGTCGACCACGGGCGCCGCTTCCAGGCCCGACTCCGGGGCGGCGAGCAGCGAGGCGACGCCGGGCCTGGCCCGCAGCCCGCGCACCAGTTCGGCGGTTCGGTCATCCAGCACTCCGCCCACGGCCTCGCGACGCGCCCGTTCCAACAGGTGCGGGACGACGCTGTTCCAGTTTCGGATCGCCCGCCGGACCGGGCCAGGTTCGATGACCAGTCGAAGCACGTTGGCCGGCTCCGGCACCGGTTCAGGCGCGCACAACCGCCCGAACAACAGCTGGGCACCCTGGTTGGCCCGCAGCACGTCCCAGCTCCGGTTCATGATCACAGCAGGCAGCGGATCGTGCTGGTCGAGCATCGCCGCCAGTGCCGCGCCGACCTGGCGCAGCCGCGGGCTGTCCAGCGGCTCATGGGCGTACGACGGCGCGTAGCCACCGGCCAGCAGCAGAAGATTGCGGTCGCGCAGCGGGATGTCGAGCGTACGAGCCAACCGCTCGATCATCTGGCGGCTTGGCCGGGCCCGGCCGCTCTCGACGAAGCTCACGTAGCGGGGCGTGCTCCCGGCGGCGGACGCCAGATCCAGCTGGCTGAACCGGCGGAGGCCCCGCCAGTGGCGCAGCTGATCGCCGAGCGCCGAACCGGGCAACGAGGCGGCATCCGGCGGCACCATGCCACGGACGCTAGCCGGTCGCCGACATCGAATCCCTTCCCTGCCAGGGAATCGCGCCGCCACCTGCGGTTCGGGAGTCTGCTGGCAGCCGCCGGCCGTCGGCGGCATCGAGGAAAGGCGACGACGATGAAGCTCACCGTCCACACCACCGAATCCGCTCCCGTCGACGCCGCGCCGCTGCTACGAGGCATCGCCGACGACCTCGGCATCGTCCCCCACCTGGCCGGCACGATGGCCAGCTCTCCGGCTCTGCTCGCCGGGTTCGACGGGATGCGCCGCGCCCTCGGGACGGCCCGGCTTCCGCTGCGGGAACGCGAGGTGGCCGGCCTCGCCGTGGGCGTCGCCGTCGACAACGCGTACGGCGTCGCCTTCCACTCGACGATGCTGGACCGGCTCGACATCGACGTCGCGGACATCGCCGCGATGCGCGACGGCCGCGAGCCGGCCGAGCCGCGCGACGCCGCGGTGTACGCGCTCGCCCGTTCCCTCGCTGTCGGCCGCGGCAGGGTCGATGACGCGGTCCTGGACCGGGCAGCCGCGGCCGGCCTCGACGACGGCCTGATCCTCGACGTCGTCCTCGAAACCGCCTTCGCGGGCCTCGTCGGCCTCGTCGACAACCTCGCCGACCGGGTCGAGCTGGACGGTTTCCTTCGCCGATGGGAGTCGGGCGACCAGCACGCCAGCTCCGCAAGTGGCTCCGGCATGGTCGAAATCTGATCGCACATGACGACGGCCGCCGTGCCAGGAGGTGGAGGACCACGTCCGCGGCGCGGGCGGCGCCGCTGGCGGGGCGCGCCGGGTCAGTCGCGCGCCCCGCCAGCGGGATTGGGGGTACAGGGGTCAGCCCGCGGCGGCCGACGCCTCCGGTGCCGGCGCGGTCCCGCTGTCCTTGTCCTTCTTGCTGGGCTGCTGGGGCACGCCGTGGACGCGCTCCAGCTCGATCTCGTCGGCGTCCGGTTCCCGTGGCGCCGGCTTGGTCAGGGCGAAGACGACGCAGATGGCGGCCAGGAGCAGGTAGCCCAGCGCGACCTGGCCGTTGGCGTCCCACTCGACCTTCTCGCCATGAATCAGGCCGATGAACGAGAGCACCGCGCCGATGGCCGAGAAGATCGCCGCCGAAATGAATCGTTTGTCGATGATGAAGGCGACGATCGAGCCCAGCACGAGGCCGGCCAGGATCGCCCCCTCACCGAAGATCATCAATCCCTTGTAGATGACTCCCGCCTGGTTGATCTTGTCGTAGCCCACCTGGGTCGCGCTGGTGCCGGCGGCCGACARCACGTTGTCCATCAGGCCGACCGCCCACGAGGCGATGTTGGGCAAGAGGGCCGCGACCACCGCCGGCGCGTGTGCCCGGGGCGAGACCTGGAAGGCCTGGGCGCCGATGAGCAGGCCGATGTAGAGCAGGATCGGCACGATCGCCGGYAACGGGAGAATCGAGCCGAGGAGACTGAACAGGCTGAAGAAGCACAGGACCGCGATCATCACGCCGGTGGCCAGCGAATAGCCGGTGCGGCCGCCGGCGCCCTTCCAGCCGGGGTGGCCGATGTAGACGGCGGGCGGGAACGGCGAGCCCAGGCAGGAGCCGATCACGGCGCCGAAGCCGTCGGCCAGCAGGACCGCGCGCAGGTTGTAGTTGTCACCGGCCGAGGCGGCGCTCTCCACGTTGGTCATCGCCTCGGTGAAGTTGTAGACGCCCAGGGGAATGGCGGTCGCCAGCAGCGGCGAGAGGTCCTTCAACCCGGAGAACAGCATGTCGAACCGGAAGTCGGGCACGGCCAGCGCGATGTCCTTGGCCGCCGAGGTCACGTCCGGGGTGTCCATGAAGCCGCCGATCCAGCCGATCGCCGTGCCCACCAGCAGCGCGACAGCCCCGATCGGCAGGTTCCAGGGCAGCTTGATGTCGGTGAGCAGCCCGACGATGAGCAGGGCGAAGACGGGCAGCGCGATCCAGGCCGCCTCCCACATCTGCCCGACCGGCCGCATCGAGATGAACGCGACCGAGATACCGGCCAGGGTGCCGAGCATTGCCGCCCGAGGCGCGTAGCGGCGGATCGTCGGGCCGACGAACGCGCCGAGCATGACGATCACGCCGATGATGAAGGCCCACGCCATGCCGGCTTCCCAGGCCTTGAACGGGTCCTTCGTCTTCAGGTAGATCGGCAGCATGATGACGAACGTGACGATGAACATGTGCGGCACGCTGGGCCCGTACGGCATCGCCGTGACGTCCGACCGGTTTTCTTTGATCGCGAGCCGGCGGGCCAGATAGGTGTAGTACAGATTTCCGAGGATCAGTGCGATCCCGAGTGCGGGCAGAATCGTGCCGAGCACATCACCCTTGGGAATCGCGATTACGCCGATGCACAGCCCCGTCAGTACCAGGACGTTGACCAGGACGTTGATACCGAGACCGAAGAAGGCGTTGAGGTCCCCCCGGACCCACAGCGGCGGACCGGCGGTGGCTGTGCCGCCCGTCCCTGGAAACTTCACCATGGCAGACTCCTCAATGACGGGTGGGCACAGCCGCGGCGCGGCTGCCCGGGTGCTGGCCGCGGACGCGGCCGGTCATAATCCGCCCGGCGCGCGGCGGCCGGATTCCTGAACTACCGGCCGGTGGTCACTGGGCCGCGGACGCCGCCGAGAGGGGCGCGAGCGCGTCGATGAACGCGGCCGACGGCGCGACCCAGCCGAAGATTCCGCCCTGCGCGGCGATCATCTCGAGGGCGACCCGCTGGAACTCCGGGAAGTAGCTGCCGACGCAGTCGGACAGGACCAGGCACTCGTACCCGCGGTCGTTGGCCTCCCGGACCGTCGTGTGCACGCACACCTCGGTCGTGACCCCGGTGACGACGAGGCTCTTTATGCCCTTCTCGGCCAGGATCTCGCCGAACGACGTGGCGTAGAAGGCACCCTTGCCGGGCTTGTCGATGACGATCTCACCCTCGATCGGCGCGAGTTCGTCGATGATGTCCTGGCCGTACTCGCCGCGAATGAGAATTCGCCCCTTCGGGCCGACGTCGCCGATTTTCAGGGCCGCGTTCCCCCGGTTCAGCTTGGCCGGGGGCAGGTCCGAGAGATCCGGCTTGTGGCCTTCCCGGGTGTGTATGACGGTCAGGCCGGCGGCACGGGCGGCGGCGAAGACCGCCGTCAGTGGCTCGATGGTGCTCCGCAGCTGGGACACGTCGTTGCCGAGGCTTTCACCGAAGCCGCCCGGCTCCATGAAGTCACGCTGCATGTCGATGACGACGAGGGCCGTCGTGGCTGGATCAAAGGTGAAGTCGTATGGACGGGCCGAAACGGTGAGTGGTGCGCTCGTCATGCCAGAGTCCTGTCGTCGGCGGAGACGGGGACGGTATGCGGTGACCGGGAAAACCAAACCGGTTGGTGTGGTCGTCGGAGCACCTCGCGGATCACCGCGCAGGACGGGAGCGGCCCCAGGGCTGGGGGGCGAGCCGGCCGGGATGCCCGGATCCGGAGGMCTGCACGTGCGATTCGGTCGGGATTTTGGTCTTGATACCGCGGGCGCTAGCTGCCTTCGACGACTGTCGGGCCGTTCGGTTTCGGGGCGCGTGTCGCTGTGTAACGCAGCGGTAAATGACGTATACAATCGCGTATCCGGCGTCGTATACAGATCTCCTTGCTGGCGACGCTAGCGACACCAAGTAGTCGGTTCATCACCATCAGCCAGACCGTCGACTCGTTCGCCAGTGAACGGCGCGATCGTTGCGGGCCGGCCGACCAAGATCCGGTACGGTTACTCGCCTGGGCCGCTTTGCCGCTTTCAACCCCTATGACGCCCCTTGCTACGTTGAGGGCCCCCTGGGGAGAGGTTGAGGCGTGCACGCAAACGAGCTGCTCACAGCGGCTGTAGACAGCACCGGGCTGTCCGACTTCGGCGACGACGAGATCTTCGGCGGGGACGGGTGGCGGGACGGCCTTGCCCGGCTGATCGACGATCTTCCCGGAGCACGGTTCAACGAGCTGGGGCACCTGGCCCTGGGGATCGAGATGGGCGCCTACCTCAGCCGCCGGCTGCGGATCGTGGACTACCACCGCGCCAACCCACAGATCCGGGACCGCGACATCACCCCGCCGGTGATCATCGTGGGACAGGCCCGCACCGGCACCACGCTGCTGCATGACGCCCTCGCCCAGGACAGCGCGCATCGGGTGCCGATGACCTGGGAGGTCGAGCAGCCGGTGCCGCCGCCGCGGACCGAGACCTACGAGACCGACCCCCGCATCACCGAGGCCGAAGAGCTCTACGCCGTCACCGACACGCTCATCCCGGGCTTCCGCACGATCCACCAGATCGGCGGACGGCTCGCGCAGGAATGCGGCCGGATCATGGGTACCGCGTTCATCAGCACGATCTTCCCCTACCAGTACCACGTGCCCGGATACATGCACTGGTGGCTGCACGACGCCGTCAGGGACGGCCACATCGCCGGCGCGTACGTCTGGCACCGGCGTTTTCTCGAGGTGCTGCAGAGCGAGCACCGCGGCCAGCGCTGGCTGATCAAATGGCCGTCGCACATCTGGACGCTGCCGCAGCTGATGGCGCAGTACCCGAACGCGCTGCTCGTGCAGACCCACCGCGACGTGGCGAGGCTGGTCGCCTCCAACACCAGCCTGTCCGCCGCGCTGCGCAGCCTGCACTCCGACCAGGTCGACCGGGAGGAGACCGCGGCGCTGTTCGCCGAACTGCTCGTCGACGGGGTGGAACGCTCCCTGGACGCCCGGCTCGACGGGACCGTGCCGGCCGACCAGGTCATCGACATCCAGTTCGCCGACCTCATGGCCGACCCGATGGCGACCGTGCGGGCGATCTACGACCGCTTCGGCTTCGAGCTGAGCCCCCAGACCGAGGCCCGGATGGCCACATTCATCCAGGGCAACAAGCGGGAGACGAGCGGGCACCGTTACGCCTTCGCCGACACCGGCCTGGACCTCGCTGACGTCCGGGCCCGCACAGCCCGGTACACCAAGTACTTCAAGGTCGCCGAGGAGGACGTGTAGCCGACGGAGTTAGCTGGACCCCTCCGCATCATTGGCCAGAGGATCACGCCAGATCACGCCAGATCACGCGAGACCGGGCTAGAGGAAGGGGCGATGGCCTTGCCGTCCGAGGAGCTGTTGCCGAGTACACGCCGCGCGCTGCTGCACCGGCTGGCCGTCGGGCAGGCGGAGGGGCGCACGCCCTCGCTGGTCGGCGCGGTCGTGCGCGGCGGCCGACTCGTCTGGACCGACGGCCGGAGCATGATCGACGGGCACAGCCCGGACGCCGACGTCCAGTACCGGATCGGCTCGATCACGAAGACCTTCGTCGCGGTGCAGGTCATGCGCTTGCGTGACGAGGGCGTGCTGGACCTGGCGGACCCGCTGGACCGTCACCTTCCCGGCACCACGGCCGGGTCGCTGACGATCGCCCAGCTGCTCGGCCACACCTCTGGCCTCGCGTCCGAGACCCCGGGCCCCTGGTGGGAACGCACCCCGGGATCGCTGCGGCCACAGCTTGGTGACGTGCTCGGCCAGCCGGCGGTACGCCACCCGGCGGGCCGCCGGTTCCACTACTCGAACCCCGGGTTCGCACTGCTCGGCGCGCTGGTCAGCCGGCTGCGCGGACAGCCGTGGGGCGAGGCGCTGCGCCAGGAGGTGCTGGCGCCTCTCGACCTCACCCGGACCGCACCGTCACCTCAGGCCCCGCACGCCGGCGGCTTCGCGGTGCACCCGTGGGCCGACGTGATGCTGCCCGAGCCGTTGGAGGACACCGGGGTGATGGCGCCCGCGGGTCAGCTCTGGTCGACCGCCGCCGACCTCTCCCGCTGGGCGGCGTTCCTGGCCCGGGGGGCCGGCGGTGTCCTGGGCGCCGGCACCCTCGCCGAGATGCGCCGGCCCGCGTCGGAACCGGACGAGGCCGACGACTGGACCGGCTCGTACGGGCTCGGCCTGGAACTGCGACGGCAGGACGGCCAGGTGCTCTACGGCCACACCGGCTCGATGCCGGGATTCCTCGCGGCGCTCTGGGTGAGCGAACGAGACGACGTCGCCGCCGTCGTCCTGGCGAACGCCACCTCCGGACCGGCGGTCCCGCTGATCGCCGCCGACCTGATCCAGATCGTGGCCGAGCACGAACCGCGCATCCCGGACCCGTGGCGCCCGCTGCCGACCCCCGATCCAGAGCTGCTGGCGCTCACCGGCCTGTGGCACTGGGGACCGGCACCGCACCTGCTGCACCTGCGCGCCGACCGCGGGCTGGAACTCGTCCCGTATGGCGCGACCGGCCGCGGTGCCCGCTTCCGGGCTGAGGCGAACGGCACCTGGACCGGCCTCGACGGCTACTACGCGGGCGAGACGCTGCGTGTCGTCCGGGCGCCCGACGGCACCGCCAGACACCTGGACATCGGCAGCTTCGTGTTCACCCGCACGCCGTACGACCCGACCACCGACCTCCCCGGCGGCCTCGCCCCACAAGGCTGGCAGACCTACTGACCCGCGCCGAGGCGCACCTCGGCGTGGAAGATCGCCAGCTCTGTACCGCGATCCGAACCTCGAGCCCGCCCCAGTTCGGATCCGGATACAGAACCGCTGATCAGGCCCACGGTGCGACGATCTTGCCGGGCCAGCCTTCGCCGAGGCGGCGCCAGATCGTCGAGCCGCCGCTTCCGACCTCTGGGCGTCAGGAATCCGGGAGGTGGCCGGCCAGCAGGGTGGCGAGGCGGTCCATCTCGGCGGCGGGGACCCAGCGTCGCTCGGGTGCACGCAGCTGGGCGAACACGGCCGGACCGCGCTCGTCCGGGGAAAGGTCCGGGGCCCGCGGGATGACGTGGACGTGCAGATGCTCGAAGCCCACCGCCTCGGAGAAGCAGGCGACGTAGATCTTCTGACAGTCGAGGGCCGCGGTGAGCGCGACGCTCAGCCGCCGGGTCACCAGTCCGAGCTCCGCCGCCTCCGCGGCGGTGAGGTCCGCCAGCGACAGGACGTGGCGACGGGCGACGACCACCAGCCAGCCGGGTATGGCCGACGTGAACGCGTGTGCCACCCGCCAACCGTCACCGACAAGGATCCGCTCCCTGGGTGGGAGCGTCGCCGGCTCGGCCGCGTTCTGCGTGCAGGAAAAACAGCCGGCTCCGGGCGGCTTCCCGTCATCCACAAGATCTACGCTAACGGGGCGGGCCGGACCGCAGCCGCGCGCTCAGCCTGTGCGACGTCACGGGGAATCCTGTCAGGCGTCAGGGGCGCGAAACGCTGCTGGTCGTGGCCGTGAGGTCTGACAGGACGTCCGGGATCCCCTGGCGCCTGCCAC
Organism: Pseudofrankia sp. EUN1h; assembly: GCF_001854645.1. Taxonomy (NCBI): domain Bacteria; kingdom Bacillati; phylum Actinomycetota; class Actinomycetes; order Frankiales; family Frankiaceae; genus Pseudofrankia; species Pseudofrankia sp. EUN1h. The sequence goes on from NZ_MBLN01000065.1 coordinate 216,913, forward strand.
GGCGCGGGAGCGGAGTGATCGGGGCGGCGTTCCGCGCGGCCGTTGCCCCGGGCAGACATTGCCTGAGGCAGCACTAGACGAGTAATTCCGATCTCTGGTCAGTGGTCGTAGGCGATCAGGGAGCGGGTGACGGGCGCGGCGGTCTTGTTGTTGTGCCAGATCGCCGCGGCCATCGCCAGTAGGCGCTGGGCGACGCGGACCGCGACGCCCTCGAAGGTCCGCCC